>CAYXAC010000033.1:0-8976 GCA_964463025.1 uncultured Ruminococcus sp. | reverse complement strand
CGCTCCCCCCTTCAAGACCGCCGAGTTCGATATTCTCTACGGCTCGGGAATTTCAAAGTCGTCAGAGATTATCGATATGGCTATTCAGCTTGAGATAATTGAGAAAAGCGGTGCGTGGTTCTACTACGACGGTGACAGACTCGGTCAGGGTAAGGAGAACGTGCGCAAGTTCATTGAGTCCGACAAGGAGTTTATGGACAAGCTCGAGATGCTCGTTCGCGAAAAGGTGAAGAATGCACCTGCTGACGAAGATGCGGCTCTCACCGACGACGATTTCGAAATCAGGGATTTCGATGAAGAAATTTAATGGCTGAAATTACTTATATAAGAGCCTCAAAGGATTCTGTGCTCCTCCTTCTCGGTATTGTCGAGGAGGGGGAGTCTCGGCGTTATACGATAAGCGAGGCGGTGTACGTTTCGGTCGGCAGTCCCTCTGTGCATAGCGAGATAAGCGAGCGAGAGCTTACGGTTATCAGATATGCTGACGAGCTATACAGGGCAGAGAAGAAGGCGCTCTCGCTGCTCTCATATGCCGACAACAACGAGCGAACGCTGTGCGCAAAGCTGGTTCGCACAGGATTTTCGCGCGAGGTGGCAGAGGAGATTTGCGAGAAAATGGTATCGCTAGGCTATATTAACGAGGACCGTCAGCTCGAGCGCCTAATATTAAACGAGGCGAACTGCAAGCTGCGCGGACCGCTGAAGATTATGCCATATCTTGCGGCAAAGGGATACTCCGCAGCGGATATTCGCCGCGTTACAAACGAGCTTGTCGAGCGTGGTGAGCTTGATTTTGCCGCTAATGCCGAGCGACTTATCGATAAAAAGCTCCCCGAGGATTATACCGACGAGGAGCGAGGACAGCTTTTATTCAGAAACGGATATAAAATATGATAAAACGATTTATACGCTACTACAAGCCGCATCTTCCGCTTTTCATATTCGATATGATAAGCGCGGTTATAGTCGCGGTGTGCAACCTTTTCTATCCCACGATAGCAAAGAATATAGTAAACGGCTTCTCCGAGGAGGGCTTCACCCTCGATTATATCGTTATGAATGCCGTTTTGCTACTTATAGTTTACATTATCAAGGCGTTTTTCCAATACGTGATAGGATATTACGGTCACGTTATCGGTGTCAGAATGCAGAAGGATATGCGTCGCGACCTCTTTGCGAAGTACGAGAAGCTCCCCTTTTCCTACTTCGATAAGCACAAGACGGGCGACCTTCTCTCGCGTCTGACTCACGACCTATTTGACGTTTCCGAGCTTGCTCATCACGGCCCCGAGAATATATTTCTTGCCGTGCTGATGCTGCTCGGTTCGTTTATAATTCTCTCGAGAATTAACCTTACGCTCACCCTGATAATGTTTGCGGTGATTCCGTTTATCGTGTTTTTCACCGTTATTTCGCGCAAGCGAATGAGAAAGGCTATGCGCGCATCAAGACTCAAAATGTCGGAGATAAATTCGACGCTTGAGAACTCGATAACCGGCATCAGAGAAACGAAGTCCTATGTTGCCGAGGCGCATGAAATGGCGAAATTCGACAAGGTCAACTCGATGTTCGCGCATCACAGAAGCGAGGCGATGTTCTCGCTCGGCTTCTTTGACTCAATTATGCAGTTCCTCTCCGATCTGCTTTATCTCGTGATAATTTTCGTCGGTGGAATCTTTCTGTTTGAGGGTATAATCGATGCAGGCGAGTTCACTGCGTTCGTCTTATATATTTCGATGTTCTTAAATCCCATTCACCGCTTCGTTTCGCTCTTTGAGCAGCTGCAGGAGGGAATGAGTGGTTTCACTAGATTTTGCGACATTCTCGACGAGCCCGAGGAGGTTGACGAGGGCACCGTAGAGATAACCGACGTGCAGGGCGAGATAGTCTTTGACAACGTTTCCTTCTCATACTCGGGCGACGACGGTGACTATGTCATTTCCTCTCTCAATCTGAATCTCAAAGCTGGCAAAACGCTTGCGCTTGTCGGTCCCTCGGGTGGCGGTAAGACTACACTTTGCAATCTTATTCCGAGATTTTACGACGTCACCGAGGGCAGAATTCTGCTCGACGGTGTTGACGTGCGCGATGCGACCCTCGCAAGTCTGCGCAAGAATATTGGTATCGTTTCGCAGACGGTATTTCTCTTTGACGGCACAGTCAGGGAGAACATCACTTACGGGGCAGGCGAGGTCAGCGACGAGGAGCTGATTTCTTCCGCCAAGAAGGCGAATATACACGACTTTATCATGACCCTCAAGGACGGCTACGACACCGAGGTCGGTGAGCGCGGCGTGCGTCTTTCGGGCGGTCAGCGTCAGCGAATTGCAATAGCGAGAGTGTTCCTCAAGAACCCAAGGCTTCTGATTCTCGACGAGGCGACCAGCGCGCTGGACAATGCTACCGAAATGCAGATTCAGTCGGCTCTTTCCGAGCTGTCGCGCGGCAGAACGGTTATAGTAGTTGCTCACCGTCTCTCGACCGTCAAAAATGCAGACGAGATAGTCGTGCTTGACAAGAACGGTATCGTAGAGCGCGGAACTCACGAGGATTTGATTGAGCTTAACGGTGAGTACAAGAAGCTCTATGACTATCAATTCAGAGAAGAAATGTAAATGTAGTTTACAAAGCAAGGAAATTATGCAGGAAAATAACAATTTCAAAATGGGAGTGCGAGACGGATTGCCGATATGCTTCGGTTATCTTTCGGTAGCGTTTGCTTTTGGTATATTTGCAACCGGCTCGGGACTTTCGCTAATCGAGTCGGTGCTTATATCCATTTTCAACGTGACCTCTGCAGGTCAGCTTGCCGCCGTGCCGATTATAGTCGGTGGCGGCAGCCTTATCGAGCTTGCACTCACACAGCTCGTCATCAACTTGAGATATGCCTTAATGTCGGTTTCGCTATCGCAAAGGCTGGGGGAGAGCGTCAGACTTTGTGACAGATTTCTCATCGCATTTGTCAATACCGACGAGGTGTTTGCCGTCGCGTCGGCACAGCCGAATACTGTCGGCAGACGCTACCTTTTTGGCCTTATACTTACACCGCCTATTGGATGGACACTCGGCACGCTTCTCGGAGCTGCGGCAGGCAGTCTTTTGCCCCCGATAGTCCTCTCTGCGCTTGGTATTGCAATTTACGCTATGTTTATTGCTATAGTTATTCCCGCCGCCAGAGGTGACAGGAGCATTGCGCTCTGCGCCGCTGTGTCCATTCTTCTGTCCTGCGCATTTTATTTTATTCCCGTTCTAAATACCATTCCCTCGGGCTTCGTCATAATCATATGTGCGGTTGCAGCGAGCGCGCTCTTTGCGCTCGTATTGCCCCTGCCCGATGAGAAATCGGAGGTGCAGAATGCCTAGTTTCGTACCCGGTTTCTTTATTTCCCTTGCCGTAATGGCAGGCGTTACCTACCTTATCCGCATGCTGCCACTTGTGCTGGTGCGAAGGAAAATCAAGAACCGCTTTATCTCGTCATTCCTTTACTATGTGCCGTATTCGGTACTGTCGGTAATGACTGTACCCGCAATTTTCTATTCTACAGGTCATATACTCTCTGCCGCAGTCGGCACTGCCGTTGCGGTAATTCTCGCATACAACAAAAAGAGTCTTTTGCTGGTTGCCGCCTCGGCATCCCTTGCAGTACTCCTGTGTGAATTAATTTGTTTAATATAGAAAAAAGCAAGCTCGTCTGAGCTTGCTTTTTTAGTTTATTGAATACTATTCAAAATATCCTCGGGAATAGTTCCGTTATTTATGTAGTCAAGATATACGTCGTAGTATTCAAGAAGAATGTCGTTGAACTGCTCGTCGGTAAGCTCGCCGGAGACGTCAGCGTAATTTTCGTCAACGTAGTCGGCAATACCGTCTATTATCTCGTCCTCGAGCTTGATGCCGTTGTCGGTGAGTGCCTTGTCGAGAGTAGCGGAAAGTTGTTCCTTGTATTCTTCCTCGGTTGCGAAGTTATCCTTCTTGACGTTCAGCACCTCGCTGACCGATTCCTTTACGCTCTCGTAGGTCACCTCAACCTCCACACCGTCAACCGTAACTGTGGTTGAAATATTTGAGATAAGCGCTTTGGTAATAGAGGTCATAAAATCCGACGTACCGCTGTTTTCCTTAAGTATTCCGACAATCTCTGCGAAAACGTCGTCGCCTTCCTTGCGTTTTTCTTCAAGCTGTGACATAATATTCTCACCATCTTTAACGGCAGCAAGAATACCGCTGTCCGAAAGCTCGAAGTAAAGCTCCTTTACGGTGCTTATATCCTCGCTGAGAGTCGTGGAATCGATGCCCGAAAGATAATTTACCACTCCGTCGAGCACATCGGTGTACTCACCGAAGTTGACGGGAATAACGCCGCTGTTTATAGCACCCGCCGCACCGCGAACAAAGCTGACGAGAATGTTCGATAGGAATGGAGAAGACTCCACCGAATTAAGAATCGAGCTGATAGCCTCCTTATTGTTGTTGCTGAGATTACTGAAATCCGCGCCATTAAGCGACGGTCCCTCAACCAGGATAATATGTATGATTTCCATAATATCGTTACGCACGTTTACACGCTCACCGTCCAGCTTAACGGTCGAGAAGGACTCGGATATCTTGCTAGCGCCCAACTTGCCGACAAAGTTGATAGCAGGATTCTCTACGAATGGCATAAACGTCGTTTCGTATTGCTCAACGATTTCCTCATTCTCGCAGTTTGCTTGCTCCTCGAAGATGATGTCGTAGGATTCATCGATTATGCCGAGCACGCTCGAAGCCGGCATAACCAATATCATAAACACCAGCACCGCCTCAACACCCGCGAGAACTGCGCCGCCGAGCCTCGACGGCGAGCTTGACGCCTTCTGGAAGCCGAGTATATTAATGATAAGCCTCGATGCTATACGCAGAATATTGTTGAGAACTATAAACAGAACGAGAAACACGATCGGAACGATTATGACTGACGCAGGAAGAAGCAAAAGATACTCAAAGGACTCGGGGCTGATGCAGGAGATTACAGCGCTGAGCTGGTCTGTAATCCTGAAGTTGAATTTATCCAGCTTTGCGACAAGCTCGTCGAAGCTCATGCCGTCGAACGCACCGAGTATTCCACCGCTTATAAGCGATGCAATAGTAAACGACAGCACCGCTGCCGCCACGCATCTTGCGCTATTGATA
Source organism: uncultured Ruminococcus sp. (assembly GCA_964463025.1). Taxonomy (GTDB): domain Bacteria; phylum Bacillota; class Clostridia; order Oscillospirales; family CAG-272; genus UBA1740. The sequence continues at coordinate 3,806 of CAYXAC010000033.1, read as the reverse complement.
AGCTGACGCCAAAAGCCCTGACGCATACCGCTTATCATTCTGCAAAGGACGATCAGCAAGAACAAAGCGACGATAATCGCTCCGGCATATCCCGTGACGCCCCCCATTTCTTTCATTAAAGGAATATATTCAAAAATACTCATTTTTGTCACTTCTCCTCTAAAATATTTACATAAAAATGATACTATATATTAACACTTTTGTCAAGAGATTTGGAGAATTATATAGAAAAACGGCATCCCGCGAGGATACCGTTTTTGCTTTTTATACGTCTTGTGTCGATTTTTCGTTCTGTAGCGATTTGATAAAGGATATAGACAAAACTATCGTGACCACCAGAGCCACAAGGTCGGATATAGGCGCGGAGTAGAGTATCGACTCAACGCTCTGCGTCACGCTCGGTAGAATCAGTATGAGGGGCACGAAGCATACAATGTCACGTATCATAGATGCAATCACCGCGTGAGTCGGTCTGCCTACCGCCTGGAAGAATATCGAATTCATCTTGATAAAGCAGCTAACAGAAATAAGCGACATAAAGATACGCATCGTCTTTCTGCCGAAGTCCCAATAGTCAGCAGGGTTCGGGATATTTGTCGGCGTGCCGAAAAGGCCGATAACGAAATCCGGCACAAGCTCGAAAATAAGCGTAAAAATAATGCCGATAACGAGCGTACAACCTAAAATTTTGCGGTACAGCTCCCTGACTCGCCCGTATTTTTTAGCACCCATATTAAAGCTGATTATAGGTTGGCAGCCGAGCGCAATACCTACGACAAGGTTGATAACGATGGTAAATATTTTGCTTTGTATTCCGATAACCGCGATAGGAATATCAATGCCGTATCTTGACAAAGCGCCGTATTTTGCTAACTGAACGTTACAAAGTATGGCCACAACGACTATTGCAAGCTGTGTTATGAAGGTTGAAACACCGAGCTGAACGATCTCGTTTATCTCCCTGAATCTCGGGATAAAGCTTTGCCAGGTGAGCCTGAAGGTCTTGGGCTTTATGAAGTATATGACCGTCATAACGAAGGTTGCGCCTTGACCGATAATAGTTGCGAGCGCCGCACCTGCCATACCCATGTGGAAGCCGAAAATGAACACGGGGTCGAGTATAAGATTGACTACCGCGCCCACGAGCATCGAAGCCATCGCCCAGCCGGGACTGCCGTCTGCGCGGATAACCGAGTTCATCATATTACAGAGTATGAAAATGGGAATCATAGCAAGCACGATGTCGAGGTACTCGATAGAGTAGGCGAGAGTGTTCTCCGATGCGCCAAAGAGTGTGAGAATCGGCACCTTGAAGGGATAGATTACCGCCATCATCAGTATTCCCGAGAGGAATGACACGGTGATGCTTGCGCCTATCGCGCGATGCGCGTTTTCTAGGTCGTTTTTGCCCTGACAGATATTGAGATATGCGGCGCAGCCGTCACCGAAGCACCAGGCAAAAGCCTGCGCGATAATGAAAACGGGGAACACGACACCCGTTGCCGCGTTACCGAGCGTGCTAAGCTCGCTGTTGCCGATAAATATCTGGTCAACGATGTTATAGAGCGAGCTGACGAGAAGCGACATAATGCAGGGTATCGAGAACTTCAGCATCAGCTTATTTATTTTTTCTTCGCCAAACGCGGCGAAGCTTTCCACCTGACTCATAATATCTCCTTTGTGTTATTTTTGCTCAAACTATGATATTATATCACAACTTGCCGCAATTTGCAATATCAAGGGAGCGGAAAATACGAAAAGCGAGCCTGTATTTCAAGGCTCGCTCTATTGTTAGCCTCGCCCTTCGGGAGAGGTGTCAAGATTCATCTTGACGGAGAGGGTTATTCCTCGGGAACGTAGTTGTAATGCTTTGTAGCGTTTATTAGATAAGAATTGCCGCTTGAAATAATTGTAATTTCTTTCCACTCTTCCTCGATACCGGTGAAGTAAACGTCGGTAAGTCTTGAGCAACTAGAGAACGCACTATTACCAATAGAAGTAACGCTGTCGGGAATTTCAATAGAAGTAAGTCTTGAGCAATTCTCGAACGCCCGGTCAGCAATTACTTTAGTATCCTCGTGGATTGTGTAGCTACTCAGATTCTGTGTCGTAACCTCGATCAAAGCAAAGTAGGGGTTATCCTTGCTACCAAGGTACTTGCAGTTCTCGTATTCATTGAACTGTAGTTTCGAGCATTTAGAGAACGCATCACTACCAATAGAAGTCACGCTGTCGCCAATTACAAGCGAGGTAAGGTTGTTGCACCGCATAAACGCAAAACTACCAATAGAAGTCACGCTATTGCCAATTACAACAGAGGTAAGGTTGTAGCAAAATCCGAATGCCATACTACCAATAGAAGTCACGCTATCGGGAATAATTACGGAGGTTATTGTGCCGTTCTGATAAAACGCTTGGCTATATATAGTCTTAACAGTCAGGCCTTCGTATGTATCCGCAATTCTGATTTTTGTTGCAGTACCTTCGAAGCCGATAACCTCGGCATAAGTGCCGTCGGCAGATTTATCATAAATAATTCCTACGCTGGGACCTAAGGGATGCTCGCATATGCTACACGCATTATTTTCGGCAATCTGATGCTCTGCAGAATCCTTCTTTGCGCCGCAGACACTGCAGGCGTACCAATGAAAGCTGTTGTCAAAGCTATAAGTAGTGTTATAAGTATGCTCAAGGGTGGGAACAACTTCTTGTTTTACAAACACGGTGTTGCAATATGGGCAATGCTTACCTTCGGTAAGACCGGTGGTAGTGCAGGTAGGATCAACGGCAGGGTCTATAGTTTCGCCGTGCATTCCTTCGCCCTCAATAACCTCGGTTTGCTTTGCACCGCAAGAGCAATATCTAGCCATTTCGCCATCCTGACCGCAGTTGGCAGTCTTGATTACAATCCACTCGCCATAGGTGTGGTCACCGATAGCAGGAACGCTTTCGCTCTGCTTTTCACCGCAGGAGCAGTAGCGCACCTTTGTGCCATTCTCTGTGCAGGTAGGATTCACGGTTATTTCCCATTCGCCAAAGCTGTGGGTATGTGCGGGCGTTTCGTTGTCATTTTCTTCACTACTTGGAGGAATGTCGTTTTCTTCCCTGATTGGCGGATTGCCGTTTCCTTCGTTTCCGGCAGGTGGGTTCTCTTCGCCGCCACATGCTGCAAGCGAGAATATCATCGCTAGCAAAAACATACAAATAAGTAGAATCTTTTTCATTTTTCTTTCCTCTTTTCTTTTTATACAAAAAGTGCGTAGCCGAAACTACGCACCTAAAACGCAGACTTCGACTGTTTATAACAATATTATACTCAATTTTTGAGTAAAAGTCAATACTCAATTTTTGAGTATGATACACTTTTTACATAAAACTTAAGGAGTGATATATGAATTACAGAACGAGAATGCGTAATCTTCGTGAGGATAGAGATTTAACACAGCGAGAGGTTGCGGAGGTGATTAACAAATCGCAACAAGGATATAGCCATATTGAGGAGGGCAGAGCAGAGTTGAAAATTGATGATTTAATAAAGCTTTGCAAGTTTTACGGTGTAAGTTCTGATTATTTTATAGGTATGACAGAAAAATAAAAATCCCGACCACAAGGATCGGGGAGGTGACAGACCGGGTATTCGCCTATGGCGAAGATACCCACACTCTTCGCATGAAAAGCAAGCTTTTCTATCTTCGAGTGGGGTATGTGAACCGGATTCTGCTTCGCCCTTGGCTCGCAGAGCCGAGTTCAAATCCTAGGTCTGCATCTCCAAAGGAAAGAAAAAATGGGATTCCGAATGGAATCCC
>CAYXAC010000032.1:0-9446 GCA_964463025.1 uncultured Ruminococcus sp. | reverse complement strand
CTGTAAATCTGTTGTCACTGACTTCGCTGGTCCGAATCCAGCTTCCCCCACCAAATAAAAAACCGAGTCCTTGTAACTCGGTTTTTTATTTGGCGCGGGAGCTGTGCCGCATACCGCCTTGGCGGTATCTGGCGTAATGCGGAGATGGCACACGAAATCAGCAGTACAAGTGTAATTATTGCAAATTATACCCCGCATAGCCATACCCAGCTTCCGCCCTCTTATTCATCATGTTTGGGAAGTCATCCTCATCCGTCGGCTATGCCGACACTTTCCCCTATCTTGGGGAAGGCTGTTCCCTTGTGACTCGGTTTTTTAATCCACGATTCGAACCGCTCGCTCACGCAAGGCGAGATTGGGTATCTTCGCCATAGGCGATGCATCATTTGACATATGAGCAATTTTATGGTATAATATCGAAAAAGGGAGTATTATCGATGAAAAAGCTACTTTTAGCAATTTTGTTTTTCGTAATTTATATGAACTTGTTTTCATGTCAAAATACCGATTCTGATCCCTGCAATTTATCTTCCGGCACTTACTATATGGTGGGAGATTATGAGGAATTGATGACTCCGTATATAGGGCTGAATTTCGAAGATTATACTTTTCGCATGGGAGCAGGAGCGCTCGTTTCACATCAAGAATACGGTGATTTTATCGTTGAAAACGATACAATAAAGGCAACATCACAGTCTACAACCTTTGTTTTCCAAATAACTGATAGCAACTCTTTGGTTCTCATTGATAACGGTGACAATGAGTATTTTGAAATGCCGGAAAATTCCGAATTTGTCTTTCGCGCAAATTAGAACAACGGTTAGGTAGACACCTTTTTACACGTTTAAGCAAATAAAAAACCTCATCCGTCACACTACTCCAGCAGAAAAGGATAATAGCAAAGCTCGCTGATTCTCAGCGAGCTTTTGTTTTATTTATTAGTTTTCGGTTTCTTCCTTTGCTTCGGCTTTTTTCTTGCACTTTCTTGCAGGAAGCTTCTTTCCGTACTTTCTTACAAGGAAGCGTACAAGGAAGAATGCACCGGCAATTATGCCGCATACTAATACTATATAAAGGATATCTCCGAGAAGCCATACTGCGAAGGCACGAATTCCCTCGCCTATATCGTATACGCTGTCAAGGAAGTTGCCGCCAACCTCCTCGAAGAAGCCGACATTCTGCGCTACCGCACGACGTACCTCGCGTATGTAAAGAATGACCGTACTGTACTCTACTCTATTGTCAATGGAATCTCTCTGTGCGCGAAGCGATGCGAGGTCGGACTGAACGTCAAGAAGTCTGGTGCGTATGTCGAGCATATCCGAGGTGGTGGTTGCGGTCTTGAGAATTTCGAGAAGCGCGGTTTCCTCTGCCTCAAGAACGGCTATTCTGCTCGTTACGTCAATGTACTGGCCCGTCACGTCGTCCATGTACTCGTTATAATAAGTAACAACCGACATGCTATCCACCTTTTCGGTGAACGACGAAAGATTCTCTGCCGGAATTCTTATAGTGATATTCGCAGTGCGCAGAGTCGAGTCGTTATAGTAGCTGTTTCCGTTATAACTCGACGATGAAACGAATCCGCCTGCCTCGGCAATAGCCTCGTTAAGCGAGTCCAAAAAAACGTCAAAGTTGTCGGTTTGCACACTTTCATTTACATTTTTAATGATTTTTCGATTTTCTTCGTCAAGAACAGTGTTTTCCTTGCCGTCAGCATCGGTTGCGTATCCACCGCCGTATCCGTTCTCAGGCACGCCTGCGTCGCCGCCCATATAGCTGTTGGATTTGCTACACGAAGCAAGGAAAGAAAGCGACAGAATCATTGTCAATGCCAAAAGGATTACCAGAGTTTTTTTGATAGTGTTTTTCATTATTTTGCTCCTTTTCATTTTGTTTTTGAACTTCACCTATATTGACGGATTTTTGTCGCAAAGGTTACAAAGGTTGGAAAAATTTTGTTTTTTGACAAAAATCAGGGCTTGCAGCTGCCGCAGGAAGAATACCCGTTCTTGATAAGATCATCGCGCGTTCCGTTATATTCTTCGCGGTTTTTCTCGCTAATGCTTTCGGCACAGGTCTTGCCGGGTGTGTGGAACTTTTTGCTGTTTGTATTAAGCACGTAGTCCATGACTATGCCGTTGTTCTCGTGCTCGTCAACCTCAATATTATCGCCACTACCGTTGTCAAGTTCGGGGTGCGAAGGCTCAATTTCGGGCAGGCTCTCACCGTTTGCCACGTTGACCCCCGAGAAGTAATCTATCGTCACTCCCGGCTGTACGTTATATGCATAAACGCAGAAGCATATTCCGCGTCCCGAATCCTCGACCGAATATGCCTCCATCAGCACGCCGCGCGCTACGTAATCAATTCCGCTGTAAATAGGCGTGATTCTGTAGAGAACGTGGTTTTGACTAGCCTTTACGTACTCTGCAACCATATTCTCGAGGGGAAGCATTCCCTCAATATTCATATACCTGGTGCCCGTGATAAGATTTTTCTCGTTATCATTCTCTCCCGCGAGCTGGAAGCCTATCAAATGGCATCTGTTGTATACGTATCCACCGTCGACGAAATCGTACTGATTGTTGTTCGAAACTCCGTTATATTCCCAGCCCGACGGCGTCACCGACGCAATATCGTCGCGGTCCTCGGTGGGCATTATCTCGACTCCGATGCAGGCGTAGGCAACACCGCACCGACCGAGAACGTCAAGCTCCGAATAGCTCTCAAACGCCTTGGTCGTCAGCTCGCTTTGCTCGAAGAAGGGATCGCCACCGTTGATTTCTATGTACGCATATCCCGAATATTCGGGTATTGAATCAAGCTGAATTATAGGTCTGTGACAGCTACAAATCAGCGAGAGCAGCATAACTACCAGCAATACTGCTGCAGTCAGCCGTTTGTTAACAAATATTCTGTTCAAGTGCAATTCTCCTTAAATTCTTTTTATTCTATTATAATGTTATATGATAAAAATGTCAAGAGCGAGCAGCGTAAGTCTGCTACCCACTCTTGACGTTTTTTCGTATTTTCGCAAGCGTTGCCACATTCAAAATTTCCGCCACCGTGTTGGATACCGTGCCGAAAATATCGAAAATCAATGCGGAATATACAATCCAGACGGCAAGAAGAAGCGACAAAGCAATCTTCAAGGCGCGCACGTCCTTGGTGAAATACAGCGCGGCACTGTAAAAAACTCCGATACCGATAGGCAAAAGCCCGAGGTAACCCGCGGTGTTAAAGCGCAATCCGAAGAAAAGCGTGAAAAGAACGACTATAATCATCACCACCGCGTTATAATGCCCCGATGCAATTATAAGATTTCTGATACCTGCCGCCGACATTGAAACTGCTCCCGAGCCTTTGCCGAAGGCTATCTGCGCAGCGGTGAAAAACAGGCATTGGAAAAACTGTAAAACCACAAGGCGTCGCTTCGTTTTTGCAACGCAAGAGGCACAGAGAAAAAGCGCGCCGAAAAACGATATTGCGTTTCCTAATACAATATTCATTCGCTTCACCTTTCTTTTTTAATTATTTTTCGCCCGCAAGCTCTGGTAAATACCAAGAAAAAATGACCATTTTCTTGACTTTTTTCCTGTTATGAATTAAAATAAATATATATTTACTTTTTGGAGCAAAAAATGAAAGATATAGAAAAGCGAAGGATCGACAGAGTTCTCGACACCTTTGATCGAAACTTCAAAATCACGAGGCACTACGCAGAATATCTCGAAAGATACCCCGAGATTATCAGCAAGGAAATGATAGATGCCCTCACAAGCGACGGCAGTATAACGAGAGAGGAGGCTATCGTTGCTCTGCTCTCGGAGATTTTTGCCCTCAATTTCGAGAAGGCGGAGGACAGAATACTCATACGCGATTATCTCACTCCGTCGGTAAGAATGCTTGACGCGAAAAGGTATGAGAATAATCCGTATTATAAGAATATAAAGCTTGAGAATACAACCGACGGCGACTGGGAGATACGATGGGAGGAATACAAGCCGTATCGCGCGGTGATTGCAGGCGATATGATGATATCCGATGACTTCACAGAAGTGCCGCCGCTTGGCTTCTTCGATAAGCCGTTCCGCTTCCCTGCCGTGCTTGAGGGCGGCAACGAGTGGATGACGCTCACACCCGTCGACCTCGACACCTGCGACGAGGCTATCGAGGCGGCGTACGGCAGAGTTGTGACCTTTGGACTCGGACTCGGCTATTACGCCTATATGGTATCCGAAAAGGCAGCGGTCGAGGAGGTGACCGTCGTTGAGCTGTCCGAGGGAGTTATCAGGCTCTTTGAAAAGCATATTCTGCCCCAGATGCCGAACGCGCACAAGATAAAAATCGTGAATGCCGACGCCTTTGAATATGCGAGAAATATTATGCCGAGCGAGCATTTCGACTACGCCTTCGTCGACACCTGGCGTGACGCGTCAGACGGAGCGCCGATGTATAAGAAAATGCGCGAGCTTGAAAAATACAGTCCGAATACCGAGTTCGCTTATTGGATAGAAAATTTCCTGATTTCAAGACTCCGTGCCGAGAAATTTGCCGAGCTTATGGATAAAAAAGAACGCGGCGAGGACTTCCCCAAAAGCTATGAGGAATTTATAAAAATCTTAAAGCTGTAACCTTTTTATGTTTTCATCGTCTATACCTATAGAAAGGAGATTTCTATGCTACAGGATAATGAAATAATTGAATTATACATAAAACGCGACGAGAACGCGATAAGCGAAACTGCGGAAAAATACGGTGCTTATTGTGGGAAAATTGCCTACAATATTTTGACCGACAGGTTTGAGGCCGAGGAGTGTGTAAACGATACATATATGCACACCTGGAACAGCGTTCCGCCTACTATACCGAGGATTTTATCCTCATTTCTCGCGAAAATCACCAGAAATATCGCGATAGACAGGTATAAAGCCAAAAATGCGAAAAAACGCTCGGTATACGCGGAATCGCTCGACGAGCTTTCGGAGTGCGTGGGCGGCGGTAATATTTCCGACGAAATAGAAATTTCTGCTATAGGCGAGGCTATAAGCAGATTTCTGCTCGATGAGAGTGAGCTTTCTCGGCGCGTGTTCGTGAGAAGATATTTCTTCGAGGACTCGATAGCCGATATCGCGGCAGCGCATTCTATGACCGAGGTATACGTCAAGACGATGCTCCACAGAACGAGAAAAAGACTCGCCGAGTTTTTAAAAAAGGAGGAGATTTATCTATGAAAAACGAAGAAAAGCTCCTTCTCGCGATTGGCGAGATAAGTGACGATATAATAGCAGAGGTATCGACTCCCTACACGAGAAAGTCCGTACCTATGAAAAGAACTCTAGCTATCGCGGCAAGCATTGCGGTGGTGACGGTTGGAATTACTCTGCTGCCCGGCTTGCTTGACGGAAAATTCGACAAAAGCATGGGCGGTAACGCGGCTGCTCCCGAGATGAGCGGAGGAATGTCGGGCGACGTAGCCGATGGCAGTGGCGAGCATTTCGGCTCGCTTGCATACGTTGGCAGAGTCGGAGAAAGCTCATTCAACTTTAATTTAATGCTTGATATGACTACTATAGTTAACATTTCGCTTAAATCTGCCGATGGAACGGTAATTTATACAACCGAGGATATAGCTGACGAGGGCGTTGAAATAAGGCATCCGACGATTACCGTAAATGGTGAGGCTGCAGAGGCACTTCCCTCGCATCCCGGAGAATACGATATTACCGTGTCCTTTGACGGAATGGAAGGCGACGTTGAGTGGTCTGAATATATCACATTCGATCCGTTCGGCAGATACTTCTGTTTTAACTGAGATTAAGGTGGCAGGCTTATAATATTTATAAATAAACCCTGCGAGGAGAAATTATGAGAATTTTACTTGCCGAGGACGAGAAGTCGCTCTCACGCGCACTTGTCGCCCTGCTTGAAAAAAATAATTATTCTGTTGACGCAGTCTACGACGGAGAGGAAGCGCTGCATTATATCGAATCGGGAAATTATGATGCGATAATTCTCGACGTTATGATGCCGAGGCGCGACGGTATCAGCGCGCTCTGCGAAATACGCGAGCGCGGTTATAATACCCCTGTGCTGATTCTGTCGGCAAAGTCCGAGGTTGACGATAAGGTGCTGGGACTTGACTCGGGCGCGAACGATTATCTCACGAAGCCCTTTGCTGTCAAGGAATTGCTCGCCAGAATACGCTCGATAACCCGTCAGGGCGAGGATAGATGCGACTCGAAGATGCATTTCGGCAATCTGACGCTCGACCTTGCGACCTACGAGCTTTCGTCAAAGGACGGCTCCTGCAAGCTGGCAAACAAGGAGTTTCAGATGATTGAGCTTCTTATGCGTAACCCCTCTCACCTGATTTCTACCGAGAAGTTTATGGAAAAGATATGGGGCTACGACAGCGATGCGGAGATAAACGTGGTTTGGGTTTATATCTCATATCTTCGCAAGAAGCTTGCGAAAATCGGTGCTGACGTAGAAATCCGCACACACAGGAACTCGGGATATTCGTTGGAGAACGTTTAGTATGCTAAGAAAGCTAAGAAGAAAGTTTATCGGCGCATCAATGCTCGCTCTCACGATAGTTTTGGTCTTGATTATCGGTGCTATAAATCTTTTTAATTACCGCAGTATAGTGGTAGAGGCAGACAGGACTATCAAAATGCTGATGCTCGGCAACGAATTTCCCTCGCAAAATCAGAACGATAAGCTAATACCCAGCCGTAAAATTGAATTTGCACCGGAGTTGCCACAGGAACAGCGCTATTTTACGGTAAAATTCTCTAAAGACGGCAAAACAGCTACGGTAGATGACTCGAATATAACGGGTATTGAAGCCGAAGATGCCAAGAAGATGGCAGAATCTATTATAAAATACCGTAGGAACAAGGGCTTTGCCGGCTATTACCGATATGCCGTTGACCGTTCTGCGGATGGTGTGAGAGTCGTATTCCTTGACTGTATGATGAGTCTTGATAACGGGCGCACCTTCCTGTTGATCAGCCTTTTGATTTCGGGCGTGGTACTGCTCGCGGAATTAATTTTATTGCTTATATTCTCCGATAGAATAGTACAGCCTATTTCCGACAGCTTTGAGAAGCAAAAGCGGTTCATAACCAACGCAGGTCACGATATAAAGACGCCCCTGACCATTATTGACGCCGACGCAGAGCTGATTGAAATGGATATAGGCGACAACGAGTGGCTATCAGATATCAGAAAGCAGACCAAAAGACTATCGTCTCTAACAAGCGAACTCATTTACCTCTCCAGAATGGAGGAGCTGGAGAGCGCACCGCAAATTGAGTTTCCTATTGGTGATTTAGCCGAGGACGTGGTTCGCTCCTTCGGCGCTCCTGCAAAGAGCAAGAGCATCGTTATTGAAGCCGATATTCAAAAGTCAATCTCCTACGTCGGTGACGAGGACTCGATAAGAAAGCTCTTTGCCATTCTTTTTGACAATGCGGTCAAATATTCGCCCGAGGGCGAAAGCATAAAATTCTCTATTAAAAAGCATAACAGAAACACGCTGATACGTATCTCGAACACTTCTGAAAATCTCTCCGACGAAGCAGTAGAGCATATGTTCGACAGATTCTATCGCTCGGATTCGGCTCGTTCGTCAAGCGGAGGCTTCGGCATTGGTCTGTCAGTTGCATCGGCAATAGTGTCGGCTCACAAAGGAAAAATATCTGCAAGCAAGATAAAAGATGCTTTGGTAATTGATATAGTTTTATAATAAAATTGCCGGAAATGCAAATATTTATTTGCATTTCCGGTTTTTCTTTTATCTTTTCCTAGATTTATTGGGACAGGAAGATGATTTATTTTTCACTCAAAATGAGATTTTTTATTTTTTATTCAAGAGGCTATTGACCAAAATGATATTTTATTATATAATAAAAGTGCTATTTAGAAAAACGTATGGGCGCACATAACTTCCAGAAAGGCTAAGACAAATGCTCTCTCAACTCACAAAGAATACCTACGACGCAATACTGAAATCCGAGCTTCAGCTCGCTATGGGCTGTACCGAGCCTATTGCAATAGCCTACGCGGCGGCAATTCTCGGTGATGCGCTCGGCACCGTACCGAGCAAGATATCGGCGCACTTCAGCGGAAATATTATTAAGAACGTCAAGAGCGTTATCGTACCTATGACGGGCGCAAGGCACGGTATTGAAACCGCGATAGCCGCAGGTCTCGTTTCGGCACGCCCTGACAAGCGGCTTGAGGTGCTGACGGTACTGACGAAGGATGATGAGAAAAAAATCGACCTGCTCCTCTCGGAGTGCGAGATAACGATAGACAAGCTGAATACCGGCTGTACCTTCGAGCTTATGCTCGTCGGAGAGTCGGGCGATGACAGCGCGACTGTCAGAATAAGCGGTGCACACACGAACGTCACCGAGGTGTCAAGGAATGGAGTTGACCTCACAGAAAAATATGCTTCCCCTACCCCGATTACCAAGGACGGTGACCTGCTAGATATGTCGCTGCTCTCGGTTGAGGCAATTATTGAATACGCAGACACGGCAGATCTCAACGAGGTTAAGCCATATCTTCTCCGCCAGATTGAAATGAATATGGCTATTGCAAGAGAGGGTATCTCGGGCAAGTGGGGTGCCGAGATTGGCAAAATTATGCTCTCGCTCGGTGACGACGTTGCAAGACGTGCGCGTGCCTATGCGGCGGCAGGCTCCGACGCGAGAATGAGTGGCTGCGAGAAGCCTGTGTGCATCATTTCAGGTAGCGGAAACCAAGGTATCACGGCATCCGTGCCCGTGGCGGTATATGCCGAGGAAATGGGCAAGAGCGAGGACGAGCTGCTTCGCGCGCTCGTGGTTTCCGACCTAATTACAGTACATCAAAAGACGGGTATCGGTACTCTCTCCGCCTACTGCGGTGCGATAAGCGCAGGCGTTGGTGCGGGCGCAGGCATCTGCTATCTGCACGGCGGCAAGTTCAGCGAGGTAGCGCATACCATCGTCAATGCGGTAGCTATCCTCTCGGGTACTATCTGCGACGGTGCGAAGCCCTCCTGTGCGGCAAAGATTGCTATGGCGGTTGAGGCTGGCATTATGGGCTTTGAGATGTGGTGCGCGGGCAGTCAGTTCCACGGCGGTGACGGTATTGTCACCAAGGGCGTTGAGAACACCATCAAGAACGTCGGCAGACTCGCCAAAGACGGCATGAGCGATACCGACAGAGAGATTATTGAAATAATGCTTGGGATATGATAGTTTCTCACTTTAGCAGCTAATATAATAATATTTTCAAAAGATGCTACACATCTCTTTCTTTCTGGAATTGCGATGTATAGCATCTTAATTTTTGTCATTTATCACACACAGTACGTATTCCGTACTTTTGGTTCGTTCTAATTTGATAGTTTTCATTCTATAATATTAGTATGGAAATAGGACTGA
>CAYXAC010000031.1:0-9695 GCA_964463025.1 uncultured Ruminococcus sp. | reverse complement strand
TCGCAGAGCCGCAGGCGGCAGAATAATTGCCGTCGGTACGACCTCTGCAAGAGTGCTTGAGAGCGTTGCAACAGATGACGGCAAAGTCCACGCGGTCAGAGGCGAAACGGGTATATTCATCTACCCAGGCTACAAATTCAAGGCGGTTGACGCCTTGATAACCAACTTCCACCTACCCGAATCCACTCTCATAATGCTCGTCAGCGCCCTCGCAGGCAAGGAAAACGTTATGAATGCTTACAATGTAGCGGTTAATGAATGCTACCGCTTCTTCTCCTTTGGAGATGCAATGTTTATTGAATAAAATGAAAAAGCTAAAAGTAATTTTACCTATTTTAATTTTGATTTTTCTTCTCGTCGGTTGCAAGCAGAGTGAGGAATCAAAGATTCCCGACGGCGCGATAGACGCCACCGAGCACGGTGTTTCCACCGAGAATTCGGGCGAGGAAAACAGTCAGAATCTGCAAAAGCTCATAGACGAGCTCTCGGCAGAGGGCGGAACTATTTATATCCCTGCGGGCGAATACATATTTGCCGAGAACGGCAGGCAGACTATCGGCTCGCATTGTATCAAAATGCGCTCGAACGTGAGCATCGTGGGTGCGGGCGAGGACACCGTTCTGCGACCTTGCGGTGAGTCGGGCTACGGACTCGATATGTTCTATTTCAACGATTATCTCGACACGGGCGAGGGAATTTACCTCGAGAATTGCCGCTTCGAGAGCTTCACCATCAACGCTATCGACACCTCCTGCGAGGTCTATACCTCGGCAGGCAAGGGCTTTATGTTCAACCTCTTTAGCAACTGCCATTGGGACAGCGTTACGGTTAAGTATACCGATGCCACAGGCTTCGGTGTTGACTGCCCGATAAATAGCAGTATTAAAAATTGCATAGCAATCGGCTGCGGCAAGGCGGCAACCGAGCAGAACGGCGGCGCGTCCGGCTTTGGCATTGGATTTGGCTATGCCGACGGTGAGAATATCACGATTTCGGGCTGCGTTTCACAGGGGAACAAGAAGTTCGGCTATTTCTTCGAGCATCAGGGCAGATTCAACTCCATCAAATATACGGCAACCGAGTCACACGAGTTCCGCGTCAGCGACTGTACGGCATCGGGAAATCTCTACAACTTTGGCGGAATCTACGCTATGAATACCGAGTACACGAATTGCGCCTCCGAGGGTGCGAGGAAGCACGGCTTCTACTTTGAAAGCTCGCTTGATTCGGGAGCCGTTAAGTGCGCAAGCAGTGGCGAGAGCGAGGCGGCGTTTGCTATCTCGCAGCTTGGCGAGTACGAGGTAAGAGGAATCTACTTTGCCGAATGCTCGGCGGTTGATTCGCCTATCGGAGTTAATGTGACGGGCGAGGGTACTGCGCTTATGGCGGAGAACTCGGTCAGTAATTGTACCTTTGCTTCCATTACCGATTTTGCGGTATACATCTCAGGCAGAATGCAGAGCCTTTCGCTCTCTGCGAACACCTCGGATATGAAGGTCTGTTCGTTTGGCGCAGAGGTCGAGAATTTCAAAAACGACGATAACAGCTGGAATTGACAGTAAAAACGGTCGAAATGAAAAATTTCGACCGTTTTATAATTCGACTGACAGAAAACTGTTGACAAATTAAGTAAGCTGTGTTATAATTAATGCAGATGAGGGAGTAGCAAGCGCTCTTTGCGTTTCAAGTCAACATACTGGCCGATTGGTCTGGCTTGGATTAAATTGCGAGACTCATGTATCGCGAAAGCCATACATGCGCCCTCTTTATATTTTCGGGTATGGCTTGGCGGTCATACTATTTTTTATATTCTGATAGGAAGAAAAAATGTTCGATTTTTTATTTTTCTTTAACAGCATACTTATCGGCATAGGTCTTGCGATGGACGCATTCTCGGTGTCGCTTGCCAACGGCCTCAACGAGCCGAATATGCCAAAACGCAGGGTGACTCTAGTTGCGGGTATTTTTGCCGTATTTCAGGCTATGATGCCGCTTATCGGCTGGTTCTGCGTTCACTCTATTGCCAGCGCATTTTCTGTTTTTGAAAAATTCATTCCTTGGATAGCTCTCGGACTTCTCGGCTATATCGGTGGCAAGATGCTTATTGAGGGCATCGAGGAGTTTAAGTGCAGAAAGGACGGCGGCACAGAGTGCCCGATTCCTACAAGGCTCACTCTTACCACCCTCTTGGTGCAGGGAATTGCGACCTCGATTGACGCGCTATCGGTTGGCTTCACTATCTCGGAATACGTCTTCGTGCAGGCGCTCGTTTGCGCTTTGCTTATCGCCGCGGTTACCTTTATTATTTGCTTTGCGGGAGTCCTGCTAGGCAAGAAATTCGGCACCGCCCTCGCAGGCAAGTCCTCGATTTTTGGCGGCTCAATTCTTATCTTTATAGGACTTGAGATATTTATTACGTCGTTTGTTAAATAAAAAGGAGAAAATTAATGTTTGACTTTATTCCCGATTACGTCTATCTCTTAATCTTCGGACTTATTCTGCTCATTAAGGGTGGTGACTGGTTCGTTGACGCGGCTACCGGTATCGCAAAGCGCTTCCACCTTCCCGAGCTTCTTATCGGTGCGACCGTAGTTTCCATCGGTACTACTCTCCCCGAGGTAATGACCTCTGCTATCGGTGCAGCTTCCGGCAACGGTGCTATGGCGTACGGCAACGCTATCGGTTCTATCATTTGCAATACATCGCTTATTGCGGCTGTGACCATCGCCATCAAGCCCGGCAAGGCTGATAAAAAGTCGCTCGTCTTCCCGGTTTGTTTCTTCTTCGGCGCGGCAGCATTCTACGCTTTTAATGCATACTTCTTCGGCAGATTCGATCTCTGGATGGGTATTGTTCTTCTTATCGGCTTCGTTGTTTATATGGTAGTCAACGTTATTAATATGAAGAATAATCCCGCACCCGTAGAGGAGCACGAGGAAAGTGAGGAGCTTGACTGCTCTCTTCCTGAAAATGACTCGAAATTCGGACTCATCAAGGATATCGCCGTTCTTATCGGCTCGGCACTTGTTATCGCAGTTGGTGCGGATCTGCTCGTAGAGAGCGCAACCACTATCGCAGAGTCGCTTGGCGTTCCTCAGACGGTAATTTCGCTTACCATCGTTGCTCTCGGCACGAGCCTGCCCGAGCTTGTAACCGCTATCACCTCTCTTATGAAGGGACACGGTGCGCTTTCGCTCGGTAACATTATCGGCGCGAACATCTTTAATCTCGTTCTTGTTTCGGGTGCTGCAATTACCATCAACCCCTTTGATGTTCCCGCAGAGGCGACCTTCCTTGGCAACAATGCGTCTTTTATCTTCGACATTCCTCTTATGTTCGTGGTAATGGCACTTATGACCTTGCCCGCACTCTTCAAAGGTAAGCTCTCAAGATGGCAGGGAATCCTTCTCCTTTCGCTTTACGCAGCATATTGCGTGCTTCAGTTCGTAATTCTTCCTAATTTTGCATAAAATATAAAAAACGGTTGAAACCAACCGTTTTTTTATTGCAATTATTCGCCCGGAGCCTTGTTCGTAAACATAGTCCACCAGAGCTTTGCGCTTGACGGTATTGACATTTTGGTGTCCTTATCACCGAAGGTGAGGGCGGATTTTCCGCCTGTTTGCCACTCGGCATAGCCGTCAGCATTTGGATTTGCGTTTTTTGCGAAAGCGACCAGTCGCTCGATCATTTCCTCTGAAAGCGCATAGTCCTTTTCGGTGAAGGGGCGCCAGCCGTTCTCAAGCGTGCCAAACCAATACCAAAGGTCGGCAGAGTGCCACGCACCGTGATTGTCACCGGGCAGATTGCGCTCGAAGAACCAAAGATACGACGGTATCTGCTGCACCGCGCACCATTTTTTCGCCATAGAGTAGAGCAGCGGCGGAATAACGTCGTGACTCGTCGTACCTATCATATACGGAATATGATGCTGCTCGCCTGCCTGTAAAATCTCATAGCCCTTGCCGACGACGAGCTCGCCGTCGATACACGGCGAGCAACCGCCGCCAATAGACACCTTCTTATTCTCCTGCCAGACGGCGAAGAGCTTTTCGACGGGAACTGCACGGAATTCCTCTAGATTTTTCGCACCCGTCTTTTCCATAATCAAGTGCCAAAAATCGTAATTTTTATCGGGAACTGCGGCAGTCAGCGCCTTCGACACACCGCCACCGCTGCACATAACAGCCTTGTGGAAGAGTCCCTTTGATAAAGGCGAAAGGCAATGCTGCTGCACGCTCATACCGCCTGCGCTTTGTCCCATAATAGTTATATTATCGGGGTCACCGCCAAACGCGGCAATATTATTCTTCACCCACCTGATAGCGGTAAGCTGGTCATAAAGACCGTAATTTCCGGTTTTACCTGCCTCCTCCTTCAATTCGGGAAGAACCGCAAAGCCGAGAGGGCCGAGTCGGTAATTGAGGGTGACGCCGATAGCCTGTTTTTTCGGCCATACGGGAACGTCAAAGTGCTTTTCGTGTCCACATCCACCGGTGAAGCCGCCGCCGTGTATGTAGATGATAACGGGGAGCTTCTCACCCTTTTCCTCGGGGGTAAATATATTTAAGAAAAGACAGTCCTCGCTATATTCGTAGCTCTCGCCACGACGGAACTCGTTGTAGTAAAAAATTTTCTTCGGCATATCCTCCTCGTTGTAGAAGGAGCGAGGCTGATATGCGCAGGCGCCGTACCTCGTAGCATCGTACACGCCATCCCAAGAGGTGACCTCCTTGGAATATTCAAATCGTCCTGCCGTCGCATATCGAATGCCCTTATAGGCTATAATGCCGTCTATATTCGTGCGGGTGCCTCTGAGCTCTCCGCACGGAGTTTTAACAATATAATCCATAATATAAACCTACTTTGTAGCAAATTTTTCTTGTCAAAATTGGCAATTAGCTTCAGGATTTGGTTGCAGTTACGGGATCTTTTGCATCAGACGAGCCGTCTGCGAGCGCAGCTTTTCTCGCTGCCATCTCTGCACGCACCTCGGGTGTGATATTCCATACGAACTTGAAGGCTGCCCAGGAGCCGAGCACGAAGATCGCAGGGATGAGCACGCAGATTATTTTAAGACCGAAGATAGTTCCGTCGGTTTGAACTGCCGCAGTACCCTCGTAGCCAATCCAGCCGAGAGCGTAGAGTGCAAAGCCGCTACCGATCGTCTGACCGATACGGCGAGAGAGGTTGAAGGTACCGTAAATCGAGCCCTCGGTTCTCTTACCGGTAGCCATCTCGTTGTAGTCGATAGCTTCACCGACAAGTCCCCACTGCATCTGGATAGATACCATAGATATACCTGAAGCAATACCGGAAACGACTCCGTGTACGAGGGGGTGAACGTATGTAATGCTGTGAGCGAGGAAGAGAATGCCGAAAATACCGCCGCCGATAAGGAGTGAGTAACGAATAACCTTTTCAAGTCCTAGCTTCTTGCAGATGAAGGGAACGCCAACCATTGCCGCAATCATAAAGGGGCTGGAGAGCGCCGCACCTATCGTCTGATAGCTGAGATCGTGATATACTGCAGAGTACATATACGCACCGAGAGTCTGCGCCGCATACTGCATGGTGCAAATGCACACACCGTGTATGCAGAGGGCAACGAAGGGGCGATTCTTTCTGAACACGTCGAGAATATCGGAGATCTTGATGTCGTCAGCGGTAGTATCCTCGCCCACGGTAGTTCTCTCCTCGGTGAGCGCGTAGTGCAGGAAGCAGATAACGAAGCCGATAGCTGCGCAAACGACACCGGTAATGGTGTAACCGACGCTGCTTCTGTCACCGAATATCTGAATAATCATCGGTGCAGCCATAGCGGGTATCATATTACCGAACATAGAGCCCACGCCTCTCGCAGAGGAGAGAGCAGCACGCTCCGTATCGTTTCTCGACATAGCCGAGAGAAGCGAGCCCATAGGAATATTGAACATCGTGTAGGCAGCCTCGTAAAGTATCTTACACATAAAGAGAACTATGAGAAGCGGAATGCCGTCGAATATCGTGGGAACTGTCCACAGAGCTATTGCGGTAACCGCAAGCAAGGGAGTCGAGCGAAGAAGCCAGGGACGGAACTTGCCCTTTGCGTTTTTCTTTTTAGCAAACGCCTTATCCATAAGTGCGCCCATAAGCGGGTCGTTGATTGCATCCCAGATAGTCCAGATAATTACCAGCGTACCGAGCAGAGTAGGGTCAACGCCGAGCGCATTGGTGCAGTACATAGTAAAGGTGCTGGCCATAAGGGTGAATGTCATACATCCTCCAAAGTCGCCGAACATATAACCGAGCCAATGCTTGACAGAGAGTCCGCCTCTGGCAAGCTTTTTAGTATTTGCCATTGCCTTGTCCTCCAAAAGAATTATTTTAGCGCAGACACGCATCAATATTATATCACATTCAAATTCTTTTTGCAACAAATATTGAAAATTGAGCGAAAATATGTTAATATTTATATAATTAAAAAAAGGGACGATAATAATGAATTTCAGAGAGCCAAAGGGAATAATAGAATATTTAAGAATATACGGGTTATATAGGAAGTCATTTCCCAAAAGCGAGCGCAAGCCCTTTTCCGCAATACTCAAAATGAAAAAGATGGGAAAGGCGGATATATGGTATTTCGAGGACGAGGGCGGCTTCCTCGGCTTCTCCTCGACGATAAACGGTGAGAGGGAAATCCTTATAGATTACTTTACCGTCAACGACAAAAGGCGCGGCAAGGGATACGGTACGAGAATGCTCAGCGCACTTCTTGACCGCTACGAGCCGCTTGGAATTTTCCTCGAAATCGAGATTCCCTATGAGAGTGCTGAGAATTACACCGAGCGCGTAAGGCGCAAGAATTTTTACATCGCGGTGGGACTGACACCTACGACCACCTACGCCAAGCTTTTCGGTGTGGATATGGAGCTTATGGGGGTAAGATGCTTGCTTAATTTTGACGAATACCGCGAGTTTTATCTAAAAAATTATGGTAGATTTGCCTATGACCATATAAATAAAGTGTAATTATGAAGAAAAATATAATCAAAATCCTAGCAATTATAACAGTCTTTGTTCTGATTCTCTCGTCATGCAAGGCTGATATTATGACCGATGACGAGGATATGGGATATGAGCATTACGCCATAAATATGAGCACTGATTTCCCTATCAATGACACTCTGCCTGAGTCCGACGGCGAGCCTGCAAAGGTTATACTCCTGATAGGGCAGAGCAACGCAACGGGCTGCTCGGTCACCTCCTATCTTGAAAAGGCGGTAAGTACGGAGCAGTTTGCCGAGTATTCCGCAGGCTACGATAACGTGCTTATCAATTATTGCATTGATAATCAGCGTCACACCTCGTCTGGCAAGTTTGTTCCCGTTGACCTTACCTGCGGATCGAGCGACGGCTTCTTCGGCCCCGAGGTCGGTATGGCGGAGCAGCTCTCAAGAGCGTATCCAGATGAGAAAATTTTCATACTGAAGTACACTATGTCAGGCTACAGCCTTAACTTCCATTGGTTATATCACCGTGAGCGCGCTTATATTTATAATGCATTCAAGCCATTCGTTGACACCTATATGGATTATCTCATTTCAAAGGGCTATGATGCAACCATTGACGCGGTCTGCTGGATGCAGGGCGAGTCGGACACGACCGAGTACAAGGCAGAGCGCTATTACGATAATCTCGTATCCTTCGTTTCCTATATCCGCGAGGATTTTGCAGATTACGCGAATGACGAAGGGATATACTTCATAGATGCGGGAATATCCTCAAGTCCATATTGTATGCCAGCGTATGAAGCGGTCAACGAGGCGAAGGAAAGCTTCTCGCTCACCTCTGATATGAATATCTATTTTTCAACCATTGATAAAGGGCTCACAACCCTCTACGAGCCGGTAGAGGAGCCCGACCTCGGTCATTACGACGCCTACTCCGAGCTTCTGCTCGGCAGAATGTTCGCTGAAAAAATAATAAAGATATATAAATGACAAAATCCCTCGGAAAATCCGAGGGATTTTAACTTACTCTAGATATTGGAACTCGCTTTGGTCGCCAAAGTCGTAAACGCCAAGGAAGCTCGCGATGGTCATAGGTATCTGCACGTTTTCAACAGTCTGTCCGTCGAAGAGCTCCGCGCCGTAACCGTATGCGAATACGGGAACGTCGTCGAGTGTGTGATAGTCGCTGTTATACGCGAGCGCGCCCGATTCGTCGGGACGAAGAGCGCCTGTCTCGTGGTCGGCAGTAATGAGAATAAATGTGTCGGGATTGTAGAACGCGAATTCCATAAATCTCGCAATAGCCTGATTAAAGCGAATAAGCGCAAGATATGTTTTGTCCATATCGTTATTGTGCGAGTGCTTGTCGATATGAGCTTCCTCATACATCATAAAGAAGCCGTCCTCGTCCTGCGAGAGCGTGTCAAGCGTATCAGTAATGCGCTTTTCTATCGAATTCTGCATATATCTTTCGGTGTAGTAATCGTATCCGCACTCAATAATAGTGCCGTATCTATCGGTAAGCGCAACCTGATCGGCGAGAATCTCAGACGATTCATCGCGGTCCTCGGTATGAGCAGAGAAGGTAGAGGGAGTGGCACCCGTTTGCTTCTCTGTGGACATAACCGCAGTTGCCATACCCACAGAGCCGCAAAGCTCGGTGAGTGACTGCACCTCGTTGCCGTCTTTATCAAGTCCGACATACGAGTTGACAGTCTTGATGCCCGAGGAAAGAGCAGTACCGCCCGCCGCGCTGTCGGTGATTCCGGAGAGCGAAGCCGTTCTCGAATATCCAATATAGGGAAGCATATAACCGTAGAAAATATCCTCACCGTCGCTGTAATCCGAGGTGTCTTCGAGATAATCGAAAAGACGGGTCTGGTAAACGCCCATGCCGTCGCCGATAAGCATTATGTAGTTCTTCGCTTCCTTGACGATAGGTGTGCGAATTGTCACCTCGGTGGGAACGCTTGCGCTAAAATCGTCGTACGGAACGTATGTTTCAATAAAGTAATATGCAGCCGCCGCGATAACGAAGTAATCTGCTTCGAGTGCAACCGAGCCGCCCTCGGCAAGAATTGCGAACTCGAGTCCGTCGGTGTCAGCATTAAGGCTTGCAGAGATACTTCTGTTCGTGTTGCCCACGACTATCTCGTTGTCGCTTGCCTCCTCAGTGTCGGTGACGAGAGGGAGATCGAGTCCGGTGCGTTCGAGAATCTCCGCCCTTATGTATTCCGCCGCGCGATGAGAATAATCAAGGTCACCCTCGGAATAAACTATCTTAAAATCCTTAAGATTCGTGTCATTTATAAAGGATTTCGAGGGCTTGCAGGCAAATAGAGAAATGGATAAGCCCAATATCAAGAATAAGAAAAGTATTTTTTTCATATATATCTCCTTTTAGTTTGCTAAAACTATTTTACCACATTTTCCCGCACTTTTCAAGCACTAATTAAAAAATAGGAAAGTATACTATATTTTACAAAAATAAGAAAAAATCCCATTTGCTATTGCAAATCGGTAAAAAGTATGTTACTATTATTATGTATAAGTATGAAATAAAACAAATATAAAGGAGCTTACAATCGTGAACATCAATGAAATTATAAGCAAACTTACTCTCGAAGAAAAGGCGGCTCTCCTTCAGGGCGCGACCGTCTGGACCACCTTTGGCGTACCTCGCCTTGAGATTCCCGCAATGTT
>CAYXAC010000030.1:5884-9816 GCA_964463025.1 uncultured Ruminococcus sp. | reverse complement strand
ACGGTAACGGCGTATCTTATGCTTCTGCCCGCGGTAGCTCTTGCCTTCCTATTTATATTATTACCTATTTTATATTCACTCGGCTACGCTTTCACGGATTACTATTTACTGAAACCAAACGATATAAACTTTATACAGCTTCAGAACTTTACCGACTTTTTTGACGAGCTTGCTACAAAAGGCACGCTTTATAACGCAATAAAGAACACTCTTACCTTCGTAATAGGAGTAGTTCCTCTACAGATAGGTCTTGCGTTATTACTCGCGCTCTTTGTAAACCGCCAGGGTATCGGAAGCAAGATTTTCAAGGTCTGCTTCTTTGCACCGGTTGTAATCTCGCTTTCGGTTACGTCGTTTTTATGGGCGCAGATACTTGCCCCCGGCCCTGACGGACTTTTGAACTCGATAATAGGCGTGTTTGGCGCTGCGCCGCACGATTGGCTACGAGATCCAAATACCGCAATGCCTTGTATTATAGTGCTTAGTGCTTGGCAGGGCTGCGGTTATCAGATGCTGATTTTCCTGTCGGGACTTTCGAATATCCGCAAGGACCTTTACGAAGCGGCAGCTCTGGACGGAGCGAATTGGTGGGGCAAATTCTGGATGGTTACCTGGGTTGGACTGCGTTCGACCTTCGTGTACATACTTATAACGGTGTTTATCGGTGCTTGCAGAATCCTGACTCAGCCGATGCTGATGACGGGATATATGGATCACACGGTAACCTTATCTTACTATATGTATAATAAGGGCTACACCGAGCGTTGGGTAGGTTATTCTTCGGCGGTAGCTCTGCTTATGACTATATTCATCGGCGGTATCACTCTTATACAACGCAGAATTTTCAGGGAGGAAAAGTGATATGGATAAAGGCTTAATAAAAAATTTACCCAACTTCAGACCCAATAAAACTCCCGTTAAAAAAACAGTAAAAGAGATTATTTATCACGTCGTGGGAATAGTGCTATCCTTGGTTTTCTTGTTCCCCATACTGTATATGCTGGCAACCTCGACCAAGAGTGAGGTCGCCTATGCCGAAAGCATCGGAACAATAAATATGTTCTTGCCCGACCTTGCAAACATGGGCACGGCGTTCGAGAACTACAAAAACGTTCTGGTAAATTACGATATTTGGAAATATGCTCTTAACAGCTTCATATACGCGGGTATCGTTATCGTGCTTAACGTACTGATAAACGGACTTGCAGGCTATGTTATGGCAAAGCTTCGTTTCCCCGGTAAGAAACTTTTATCGTTTTTAATCATCTTCTTGATTGTCGTGCCGGTAGAAACGTCGATTATACCGCTTTACTCAATAGTCAAGATAATGCTTGGCTTGAAGCGACAGATGTCGGTTATAGGTGTCATATTACCTGCGGCGATAAGCATATTCAACATTTTCCTGTTTATGCAGTTCTTCCAGAATATTCCTACCGAATATGAGGAGGCGGCTCGCATAGACGGAGCAAATACTATGGATGTATTTACCAAGGTAATAATGCCGCTTTCAAAGCCGATAATTGCAACGGTAGCAGTATTCTGCTTTATCGGTGTTTGGAACGATTACCTTTGGCCGTCAATGATATTGCCTTCGGCTGACGACGGCTCCTGGCCGCTGTTACCTATACAAACGGCGCTTATCACGATAAAGAGCATAGAGGGTATCACTACCGGAGAAATTATGGCTTCGCTGGTGATTACGAGTATACCTATCTTCGTAATTTACGTTGCGGCACAAAAATACATTGTACAAGGCTTCGGTACAGCCGGGCTTAAGATGTGAGGATTTATGAAATTTAGTAGATTAATATTACTTTTAATAGCTCTTGCTACCGTACTCAGCGTAGCAACGGGGTGCAAAAAAAAGAACTCCGACAAAGAGCAGGGTGAAGAAAGTAACCTTTTATTGCATTATTCACTCGACGAATCCACGGGCAGTCTTGCCAAGGAATCGGTAAGCGGCAAGGATTATACGATAAACTACGTATTTAACGAGCAGAATGCAGACCAGCTTTTCAAGGAGCCTAACGATCCCTTGAGAAGAACCGGTGTAAAGGGCAACGCTTTATACATGGATGGCTTTTCTAACAATATAGTTAACAAGGACTTCAAGGCACCCTCCTCGGCAATCACTATGTCTGCCTGGGTAGCACCCAGAGTTTTTGAGAACATAGTTTATTACGACGGCGCATCGTCAGGCGCAGGACACACCCGTCTTACCTCTATCATCAACAAGGGTGATATTGAAATGGGCGAGGGCTTCCTTCTCGGCTACGGCAGACTCGGTCTTTGGGGTATTCAGCTGGCGTTACATAGCGAGGAAACAGGCGAGGACTTCGTAGTCGGATTCTACGATCCTATGAATGCGCTTCCTCTCTACGAATGGTCGCACGTTGCGGTTGCCTTTGACGGCAAGACCGGATATATTGGGCTGTTCTATAACGGAGAAAAGTCGTACGAAGCTCTTATTCCCGAGCTTGTTGCTACGAAAATAATAAGCACCGAAGAACCTCTGCGCATAGGCTGTTACGTCAGCCCGCAGATCGAATTCGGTATTGAAAGACAGATGGTTTCGGGACTTCTCGACGAGGTTCAGATTTACTCATCTGCTCTGACACCCAAAGAAATCGGCGAGGTCTACAAGGACACCGACTCCGAGGGTACACACCCCTATCTTGACTGGAATGACATCGCGCTCGACTCCTCGGTTTACGAGGGTGACCGCTACCGTCCCCAGTATCACGCATTACCTCCTGCAGTATGGATGAATGAGCCCCATTCTCCCTTCTACTACAATGGTATGTACCACGTGTTCTATCAGCACAATCCCGCAGGCCCCTATTGGTCGCAGATACGCTGGGGACACATAGTCAGTGAAGATATGATTCATTGGGAGTACGTTAAGGACGCCGTTGTTCCGACCGCGGGCATTTGCCCCGAGGGTATTTGGACGGGTGGCGCTTGCATAGGTCCTGACGGAACTCCTTGGCTTGCGATAACCGCAGGTACGAATCTGTACGGTAATGCCAATCACGGCGGACAGAACGTTGCCTTTGCTCACGCGGCAGATCCTAACGATCCCTATTTGACCGAATGGGTGGTTGAGGATAAGCTGGTTATTACTCAGCCCAACGACAACTCGCAGGGCGAGAGAGAGCAGTTCCGCGATCCCTTCGTTTGGTATGACGATGGCATTTACTATATGATGGTTTCGACCTCTATTCCAGCCAACGATGCAGGCGGCTCGGCAGTTATATACACTTCCGAAAATATGAGGGAGTGGGAGCACCGCGGTTACCTCTATCAGTGCGATTACATCAAATATCCCGAGCAGGGTGCGCATTGGGAGTGCGTAGTAATGCTTCCCATCAGCACCAAGGACGGCTCTAAGACGAAATACATTTTGTTCGACTGTCCTCAGTATACAGTAGACGGCTACACCGTTGAGTGCTACTATTGGATAGGAGAGTTCGACAAGAACACCTGCAGATTTATTGCAGACGATGACCAGCCGAAGCTCTTTGATCTGGGCAGAGGCGTATACACAGGTCAGAACGGATATTGCTTCCTTACCGAAGAGGATATTGCGGCAGGCAAGACCTACGAGGATGGCAGAACTATCATCTATGCTATTGCACAGGGTAAGGACGCAGGCACTGCACAGAACTACACGGCAGGCTGGGCGCACAACTTTGCAATTCCGCTTGAGCTTTGGCTTTCCGACGACGGAACCGAGGTTATCCGTGAGCCTATCAAGGAAATCGAAAGCCTGAGAGAAGAAACCTTGTATTCTTACAGCGGAGCAGGCAAGACTGCGGAGGAAATCAATAGCGCGATTTCCGGAATCCGCAGCGATATGCTTGAAATCAGAGCGAAGATAGTGCTTGATCCCACAAGTCCCGATTATTCCGCGGGGATATGCGTTAGATACA
>CAYXAC010000030.1:0-5874 GCA_964463025.1 uncultured Ruminococcus sp. | reverse complement strand
CGTTGACGGCAAGACCGAGAAAACCGAGATCAAATTCACGAACAACGGTGTATACGTTGAGCGAAATCAGTCCTCGCTTCTCGATTACGTCAACCGTCAGCCGAGCCATACCTGGGGACGTGTTAAAAACGAATACGAAGTAACGATACTTCTCGACCGTTCGATGCTTGAGGTATACGTTGACGGAGTTATCAGCTTTACGACGAGAATTTATCCGAAGTACGGAGACTCGGATTATTTAGCAGTTTTCGACAATAATGCAAACATTAAGTTTACAGAATTCACCGTTTACCAGATGGGTAGCGCTTACAGCGATACTGTAACGCCTCCTTATTACGGTAACGTGGGCAATCTTGGAGATTAAGGAGGGAGCTATATGCGTAAAAATTTAACACTCATTTTAAGCATTCTTTGCGTAGCGCTTTTGTGCGTTAGCCTCTCCGGCTGCAAGCTCTTCAAGCCCAAGCCTGAGCCTCAGCCCGAGGAAAGCACCTCGACTCTGATAAACGGCGGATTTGAGTCTGCAGACCTGTCTGGCTGGACTATTGAGTATGGAGATGCATTCGACGACGATTGCGTTTCTTCTCAAAAAACCTTTATGTATGCTAATGATGCCAACAACAACGCCCTCGCGATTAACCAGACTGGTAATTGGTATCTTACCGGTAAGGGCTTCCACGGCAAGTATTCGGGCGCAAGAACTGGCGCTATTCGTTCGATAGCCTTTTGCGTTCCCGATGACGGCACTATCAGCTTGAAGCTGGCAGGCGGTGCTCTGACCGTAGGTAAGGGCACGGGCGCTCCCTTGAAGGCGAAGGAAAAACTTTGCTTCGTAGGCTTCTATCTTGCAGAGAACGATAAGATGATTGCGATGCAAACCAACGAGTATTTCCTCGAGCACACCGAGGAATACGTTATGCCCGACAGATACGCAAACGGTGTATACAACACCGACAACTTCTACGAATATACCGTGGATTTGTCGGAGTACAAGAATCAGGAAATTTACATCAGAATCGTCGATAACGACGAGAGCTATTACTACGGTTATATCGCAGTAGACGATATAAGAATCGGTGCAGGCGCTGATTCGCAGAACGAGGGCAATTTCTTCACCAAGGTTATCGATTACGAAACCGAAGCAACTGCTCCCTCAATTTACGAAATCGCAAACGGCGGTTTTGAAACAGGCAGTCTTGCAGGTTGGACGGTCGTAGAGGGTGACGCCTTCTCCAACGAGGGCGTAAACACTGAGAGCGTTTGGTGGAATGAGAACATCACTTATTCCCGTGACGGTAATTATCACTACGGCAAGTATATGCCCTCCGCAACCGGCGTTCTTCGTTCGTCCGAATTCGTGCTTGGCGGCTCGGGTTATATCAGCTATAAGCTTGGCGGTTGCGCTGACAACAGCAAAACCTACCTGAGATTTATGATTAAGCAGGGTGACGATGCCGTTGAGGTTGCGAGATATTCCAACTTCAAGTACTGGAACTACCAGTTCCCCTACGTGCAGAACGGTATGCGCCTTCTGAATATGGTTCAGTATTACGCAGACCTTTCCGCATACATTGGCGAAACGATGTTTATTGAGGTGGTAGACTATAACGACTCGAATGAAGAGCTTGGTTGTATCACTCTTGACAGCGTTCAGACCTATTGGGAAGAGAAGCCCTTGTGGATAGACAGCGAATCCTTCCTTGCTGTATACGATGCGGATATTATGCTTGATAGCGAATATCAGGTAGTAAACGGCGGCTTTGAAACCGGCGACCTGACAGGCTGGACTATGGAAGGCGACAAGATTGGTAATGTCACCAACGCTTCGGGCTGGTGGGCAGAGAATCTTCCCTACAACAAGAAGGGAACTTGGCTCTTCTCCGGTATTTCGGATGAAGCAGGCAAGGGCACTCTGACAAGCTCGGCATTTACCGTAGGCGGCTCGGGATACATCACCTATCTTCTTGGCGGCGGCGGAAATCCCTTGGAGTGCTACATATCTATCATAGATGCCGAAACCGAAGAAGAGCTTGCACGCTTTGCAAACAGACTCTTCAACGACAAGGGTATTGGTATAATCAATAACGGAAGTAACCTTGCGAACATGGTTTGGTACAAGGCAGACCTCTCCGAGTTTATGGGCAGAAGCGTTAAGATCCGTATAGTAGATAACGCTACTAACAACTGGGGCCTGATAACCGCAGACAGCTTCGTAACCTACTACAAGGAGGCAGCAGGCGTACCCGCAAAGGCGAACCTTGCAGTTGATATTAAGCCCGAACCCCTTCCCGATACCGTTCTTGGCGAAGACAATCCCTATCAGGTGCTTAACGGCGACTTTGAAACCGGCGACCTGACCGGCTGGACACTTACCAAGACAAGCGGTGAAACCGAAATAGGTTACGTATCCGGACAGGACGTGTTCTGGAAGAATGCCGACAAGCCTTATAACAAGGACGGCAGATTCCTCTTTACAGGTATTGAGGACGTTATGGGCAGCATGGAGGCGGCACACGGTACGCTCACAAGCTCGACCTTCACCGTAGGCGGCTGCGGCTTCATAACCTTCAAGCTCGGCGGCGGCTACAATGCCGACTGTTATATTGAAATAGTTGATGCAAATACCAATCAGACTCTCGCAAAATATCATAACGAAAAAGACGGCAACGAGGGCTACATGTTCCTCTTCAAGGCCGATTTAAGTGCGCTTATGGGAAGTGAAGTTTACATTAGGGTGGTAGATAACGCTTCCGGTGATTGGGGCTGCCTTGCAGTAGACAGCTTTATTACCTATTATCAGTCAATTAACGAGCTGCCCGAGGCAACTCTTATTGAAAGTCAAATTTAATTAATTTAAGGAGAGCAAAATGAAAAATTTATTGGCAAAATTAGTAGTAGCTTTATTGATCTGCGCTCTTATGTTCACCGCTGTAGGCTGTGGTCTCTTTAATAATGAAGAGCCTGACGGCAACGAAACCGGTGACAACGAAAACATTGACAACGAAACCGGCAACGGTGAAAACAACGGCGAAACCGATGGCGACAATGTTGAAGCTGTCAACAAGGCATCCCTTGAGGCAGAGATTGCGCTCGAGGTAACCGAGCAGGGTGATTACACCTTGGATTCCTACAATGCATATCTTGCAGTTCTTGCAGATGCAAAAGCGGTTGCAGGCAACGAGGCTGCAACTCAGTCAGACGTTGACAAGGCAGCTGCAGACCTTACCGCTGCGCGCTTGGCGCTTGCTATCAGACCTATTGAAGAGGTTGAGGGCGGTAACAAGTCGTTCAGAATGATCTCGGGCGACGTAAAGGAAATTGCTTTGGCAAATTACGTTAACGTAAACAACCTTAGCAAGATTACATACGAGGTTAAAACAAGCAATGCGGTTGTAGAACTCAGCTCCATTGCTTATGGTAAATTCACTATCACAGCTGGTGATGTAAGAGAAGAAACCGATGTAACGGTATCAATTATAGTTTCTTACGATAACGTACAGAAGCTTACAGTTGAATTATCGGTTAAAATTACCAACGATGTAGCACCCGTTTTGGTTAGCGGTGAGGTTGCAAAGGAGTATGACCTCTTTAATCTTGAGAACAAAGAGAGCCTTGTTATCGACTTTGCTGAAAACGTAGATAACGCAGGCAATCTTGCGCTTACCTATTCCGTAAAATGCGGTGAAGAGGCTTTGACCTTGGACGGCGCTCGTTACACCCTCGCTCTCGGCAGCTATACCGACGAGGCTGCTTACAAGAGCTTTGCTGTAACCGTTTCCTGCACAGCAAACGGCGCGGAAGTAACTCTTCAGTATACCTATAAGCTCGCTTTGAAGGATACTAGTGCATATAGAATTGCAAACGGTAACTTTGAAAACGGCATTGACGGTTGGATCTTAACCAATAGTGTAGGCGAAGCCCCCTTCGGTGGTATTGATAATAAGACTACCTTCTGGGGCGAAGGCTTCGCTATGAACAACGTAGGCAGCTACTTCTCCTCTTACGCAGACGGTGCCGAGGAAGCATCGCAGGGCACACTCGCATCACCTTACTTTGTTGTAAAGAGCGAATACGCTACTTATATGCTTGGCGGTGCAGGCAACCATAACGTATATATCACTATCGAAAACAAGGACGGCGAAGTGTTAGCAATTTACCGCAACACCAAATTTGCGGATTTGCCCGCAGGCGATTACAGCGATGAAGAAAAGCGCGCAATGATCGGTAACACCGTATTCCTTGCTAACTTCGTAACCTACAAGGTAAGCCTTGCAGACCTTATGGGTGAGGAAATCAGATTCGTTATTCATGACCACGCATCTTCCGGTTGGGGCGTTGTATTCTTTGATGAGATTAACACCTACTATGCATCTGCGGATGAAATTCCCGAAAACGCAGTTCTTGCAGAGAATCTTCTTGCAAACAAGGCAGCTCTTAACGCAGAGCTTGCACTCGAGGTAACCGCACAGGGCGACTACACCGAGGATTCCTACAATGCATATCTTGCAAAGCTTGCTGATGCAAAGGCACTTGTTAACGATATAGCAGCTACACAGGCAAGCGTTGATGCAGCTACCGCAGCTCTTGCAGAAGCACGCACAGCACTTACCGTAAGACCTGTTCTTGAGGTTGAGGGAGCAAACAAGTCGTTCAGACTCTTCTCCGGCAACACCCAGGAAATCGCAATAGCTGATTACGTTAACGAAAACGGTCTTAGCAAGATTACCTATGAGGTTAATGCAAACAATGCGATTGTAACAATCAGCTCTGTTGCTGACGGTAAATTTACTATCACAGCAGGTGAAGTAAGCGAAGCAACCGACGTAACCGTATCGATTATCGTTTCCTACGATGGCGCAGAGAAGCTTACAGTTGAATTGTCTGTTCAGATTACCAACGATTTAGCACCTACCGTATTCAGCGAAGAGGCTGTCAAGGAGTACGACGTCTTTGCACTTGAAAACAAGACCAATATTACCCTTGACCTCTCTGAAAACGTAGATAACGCAGGCAATTTGGCACTTAGCTACTCTGTAGCAGACACCACCCTCAGCGATTCACTTTACACCTTCACCTTCGGCAGCTACACCGATAAAGTTACTTATGAAACCTTTACCGTAACCGTTTCTTACGTAGCAAACGGCGAGGAGCAGACTATCCAGTACACCTACAAGCTTGCTATGAAGGATACCACCGCATACAGACTTGCAAACGGTGACTTCGAGAACGGTCTTGACGGCTGGACACAGGTTGGTGAAATCGGTAACGTAAGCTCGAACGGCTCCTATTGGAACGGTGACTTTGGCATGGACGGAGAAAAGATGTTCTCCGCATACGAGCCCTCTGATATGTTTGAGAAGAACGTTGGTACTCTGTCCTCTTCCAGTTTCGTAGTTGGCGGCAGCGGATTCGTTACCTTCAAGATCGGCGCGATGAAAGACGGCAATTACGTTTGGATTGACGTTGTTGATGCTGATACCAAGCAGATTCTCGCACGTTACTATAACGGCTTGTGGAAAGATAATGAGACTCATTGTACTCTCGTTGCTTATAAGGCAGACCTCTCTGCATTCGCAGGTAAGGAAGTATTCTTCCGTATCAGCGATAACGCAGATAGCGGCTACGGCTTGTTCTTCGCAGATAGCTTCATTACTTATTACGAAAACGAGCCCGAAGGCTTTAACGCTGCAACACCCGTAGATTATGCAGTTTCAGGCACTATTTACGACGTATTCAACGGCGGATTTGAGTACGGCGACAACCGCGGCTGGTGGAATATTGGCGATGCCGGTGCAGTAACCGGTGCAGATGCATTCTTCAGCGGTGTGGGCGCCAAGGAGCTTATCGTGAGCACCTTGGGTGTGCTCTATGCCA
>CAYXAC010000029.1:0-9913 GCA_964463025.1 uncultured Ruminococcus sp. | reverse complement strand
AAAGCACCAAAAAGTCAACAAAAGTAGTCAAAAAACGATGCTGTATTTGTTCGGGTACTGGAGAACGTGGGTTCGAGTCCCGCCGCTTCGACCATTTTTAGCGGTTAAACCGCAAAAAAGACCGCAAAGTATTGCTACTTTGCGGTCTTCTTAATCAGCCCTTTATCTGTGCTTTAATATATTTTATCTCAACTTTATCTCTTACAATCACCAAAAAATTCAGCAATAACCTCGAAGCGAAAATTGAAATAAAGGGGATGGATTTTATGCGTTGCATTTGTATTTGTATAATCGGTATTCTGGGTGGGTCGGCCACTACCGCGTTTGCTGGGGGGTTGTAGTCTGGTTGCTTAAATAAGACTTTGTATTAAGGTGCGTAAAATATAAAGGAGAGCCACGTGAGGTTCGATTCCTCAGATGCCACACCAAACTTAGACCGTCACGGGTTTGTCCAGTTACGGTCTTTCTCTTTAAGGCAATATAATGTTAGTCACATTTTTTGAGCTTTTCTATTTCGATTTTCATCTCTCGAATCAGCTCTGCGAGTTTCTCTTCGCACTCTTCTTCGGTGTGAGCATACACGTTTCTTGCCATGCGTTTACCGTTTACGGTTGGTGTGTATCGACCTTCCCATAGGTTATCATTTATCTTACTCACCCATCCGGTGCCTGGCTTTCGGTATTTCCCCTTCACAGGCTCGAATTTCTGTTTTGGTTGCGTTTTTGATGATTCCGTGCTTTGTTCCTCGGTTGTTTTTTCTTCGTCCGACACACCGCGATTTCCTCGGTCAATGCTCCTCGCAGCTTCCTTTTGCATCTTGTCCGTGCTATGAAGGTATGTGTGTAGGTGTCAAGTGTGAAGCTTGCGTTGGTATGACCGAGAATAGTTGACAGCGTTTTTGCATCAACTCCGCTTACAAGAGCGTGTGTTGCAAAGGTGTGTCTTAGGTCATGGAATCTTATATTCGGCAGACCTGCGGATTTGAGAATTATTTTCAGTTTTTGGTATGCTCCAATTGGGGGCGTTGGACTTTCCAGACGATACGGATTCGGGAATATCCACTCGGTGAGTGCGTTTTTCTTTCGCTTTTTCAACACCTTAACCGTGCTTTCGGGAAGGTATATTATTCTCTTTCCTGTTTCGGTTTTCGTTTCTCCTATTTCGACTCCACCGCCGGTCTTTGCGCTTGCACTTCTCTGTATTGTGAGTGTTCCGCTTTTTTCATTGAAATCCGACCATTTAAGCCCGCATATCTCTCCTCTGCGAAGTCCGGTGGTAAGCTCGGTGTAGAAGAAGTCGCGCCACAGCTCATCCTTATCTATCTCGGAGAGGAATCTGTCAAGCTCTTCATTGTTGAGCACCCAATCTTTATCTTCGAATAGCAATCCTTGTTTATAAAACGAATTGATGATATTACTATCAATGCATCTTTTATCTCTCAAATAAAAATACATTCTTGATGTCTTATCATTCTTTTCCGGTATTACAAACTCTTTTTGTTCTTTCTTTTTTGCCTGATACTCTTCCGCAACTATGCTATAGCTTTTTCCGGTCAGTGCTTCAACGGCTTCTATGAAACGAAGATCAAAGTATTTCATAACAAAGTTAATTGGATAACCGCCAACCATTTCGTATTGACTGTACCACTGATTTCCTTTGATTGAAACTTTTCCCTCCGGTGATTCCCATTCGTAAGCACTTCCCACTCTTTTCAGATCAATACCTTTCGACTTCATAAATGATGGGATATCTATAGAGTTAGCTAATGCAATTTCTTTTTCATTAATGTTGTTCGGCATTTATTTCCTTTCTTATCTTCAAACGTCAAAATCACATAATTCCGAGGAATTTTGTGATTGTAATCACACTTTTCCCGAAAATTATGTGATTTTGAGTTGATTTTCGTTTTTTTCTATGCTATAATGATTGCACAGAATGGAGGTGTTCTCTATGAAAAGATTAATAATTGATGATTTACGAAAGTGGCGAGATTCAAAGCGCAGGAAGCCGCTTATTATTAGAGGTGCGAGACAGGTCGGCAAGACTTGGATTCTTGAGGAGTTTGGAAAAGAATTTGAAGACGGTTTTCTTCGTATCAATTTTGACAAACAGGAAGAGTATCACCAGTTCTTTCAGTCAACCAAGGACGTGCACAGAATAATAAAGAATATTGCAATGGCAAGCGGTCGAAAGATTACTACCAAAACCTTAATTATCTTCGATGAGATTCAAGCTTGTAATGATGCGATCAATTCTCTCAAGTATTTCTGTGAAGATGCTCCGGAGTATTACGTTGCATGTGCAGGTTCTCTTCTTGGTTTACAGCTTTCAAAGGGATTCCCTGTAGGAAAGATAGACTTTCTTGATATGGGGCCTATGACCTTCACCGAATTCCTTTTAGCAAACGGTGACGAGAACCTTGTTGACTACATTTCTCAGATTGATACCATCGAAAATATTCCCGATGCTTTTATGAATCCTCTTAATGAAAAACTAAAGATGTACTTTGTTACAGGTGGTATGCCTGAAGCAGTTTTGGTTTGGACTGAAGATGGAGATATTAAAGCTGCCGATAAAGTGCTTTCCGATATAATTCAATCGTATCAAAGCGATTTTGGCAAACACGCAGAGGCAACAGACGTTCCAAAAATCAAGCTTATCTGGGATTCTCTTCCGTCACAATTAGCACGTGAGAACAAGAAATTCTTGTACAGTGCAGTCAAGGAAGGTGCACGTGCACGAGAATATGAGAATGCTTTAAACTGGCTTTTTGATGCCGATCTTATAAAGAAAACCTTCCGCATCAGCAAACCGGGACTTCCGCTTTCGGCTTATGATGACCTTTCTGCTTTCAAGATTTATATGATTGACGTAGGTTTACTTCGTAAGCATTCTCATTTATCCACGTCAACCTTTGCAGAAGATAATAGATTGTTTACCGAATTCAAAGGCGCATTAACAGAAAACTATGTGCTTCAATCTTTGGTAAGACAGTTTGAGGTTGTTCCTCGCTATTGGTCTGATTCTCCGTATGAAGTTGATTTTATTATTCAGAGAGAGAATGATATTTTCCCAATTGAATCCAAAGCCGGAACCAATGTCAAAGCTACGAGCATCAAAAATTACAACAAGAAATACGAGGACTCTACTCCCCTTATGATTAGATTCTCATTAAAAAATCTTTCACTCGATGGTAAGATCCTTAATGTTCCTCTCTCGCTAATTGATCAGCTTGACACTTTGATTAATATTGCACTTAAACAGCTTTCCGCAAATTAATATTACCCGACAGATATTTATGTGTACACAAGAACAAGCTATCACTATATTGGGCGAAGTTTATAATGCCTGCCGTTCTATCTTTGATTGTGATATTGTAGAAGCGTATTTGTACGGCTCGTATGCTCGTGGAGATTTTACAAGAGAATCGGATGTTGATATTCTTTTAACCGTGAAAGCAAATCGTTCTGAAATTTATGGATATAGGTGTTTGGTTGCATCTCTTTCGAGCGATTTGAGTTTGAAATACGATGTTACAATATCTATAACCGTTAAGCCTCACGATGAGTTTATGCTCTACAGTGACGCTCTCCCTTTCTACACAAACATACTGAAGGAAGGCATAAAGTATAAAACCAATGGTGTGATTTAACTTTTTAATTTGCAAAGGAGGCTCTTCTCATGAATAAGCACGAGATACAAAAAGCTATGGACAATGCCGAGGCTTCCATAAATATGGAAGGTTATCAGATTCCTGACTATTGCAAAGAACTATGCAAAAAACTTTTGAATGACGAGATCACACTTGAAGAGTATATAAAAAATATTACTGCCAAAGCATAAACTTATATATAACATTATTGAAGCAGGGCCGAACAGATTCATGCTATGCATTGATAGCATATCTCTGTCTTGTCGGTGGCTTCACAACTTAGCTTTTCGCAATTCTGGCATTGCCTACCGATATGTACACGTATGACCTACTAAAAGGACTTAACTTAGCACTATTTCAGCCAGGCCTTTAGTGTCGTTACGATCTATTGATTTGATACACGAAGTCTTTCCATCCCTTGTGGGATTGTAACCTCGATCACGTCATGTCTTCTATTTTTATAGCTTCTTACCATGACAACTCTGCACCTTGTGCATTGATACTTAATTTTGCCCTCTTTATCTCTATAACCGTTATTTAGAGTAGCACAGTTTGGACAATACATAGAGATAGTTTCCCAGGCTTTGCGTTCGTTCGAATTCATATTTTCTATCTCCTAACCTGCGTATATATTGACTCATATATTTTTTCCTTTTAATCTAAGTAGTTGCAATTTTATTATATAGGGTAGTCTTCAATATTTCTTTGTATCCTGACTGCCTTACCTATAATTCTTACCTTATCTACGATGATATCTTCCATCTCGCTGTTTTCGGGATGCAAAATATATCTCTGATTCTCATGATCCCTGAAAAATCTTTTTAGTGTAGCAGTGCTATCGTTAGAGTATTCATCGTCTATCATAGCAACTACGATGTCACCGTCATCTGCTGTTTCCTGCCTCCTTATGAATACAATATCTCCGCTGCGGATACCTGCGTCTATCATTGATACTCCGTCAGCAACAAGACCAAAGTATTCACCTTTTGCAAGTGATTCATCAAGGGGAATATATCCCATAATATCCTCAAATGCAAGTTTAGGCTTTCCGCATGCTACAGCACCAATAACAGGCATCTGGTACGGAGCAAAATAGTTTTGCTGCGTAATAACTTGGTATCTGCCAAATCTCTCAAGCAGTCCTTCGTCAATCAATCTATTGATATACTTAGGAACTGAAGATTTGGTTATTCCCATTTCCTCTGCGATCTCCATCGTGGTTGGAGAAACGCCAAACTCTTTGATGTGCTCATTTATAAATTCATATATTTTGAGCTTCATCTCGTCATTTCTTGGTCTCATGCTAACACCTCCTCAATGTTATTTTTTAATTGGTATTCTTGTTGTCTCTTTTCTTAAATAACGGTATAAAATGCCGTTAAAATTATGCGCTCCTTCTTTCTTCTTTATGCGGTTTTGAGAACTCGTGTTCGTGAAATAATTATAACATATTTTCTTGTGTTTGTCAAGGTAAAAATACATCCTTTTGAACTTTTTTCTTGGGCTTCATCACTCTTTGTTTAATGGTGTAAAAATATTTTCTATGTTGCAATAAAACGATATTTTGACAACAATTAGAAAAAGCATCAGATCGCTCCGATGCTTTAAGGTATTCTTATTGTTTTTAACACACAAACTATATTTCCTATCTCCTATAATTAAGGAGTGCTTCTTCGAATTTCTTTGAGTAATAACGGCTGATATCAAATATCTGCCCTTTTACTACTACGAATGTCTTCTGATAATTCTCAACAAAAGCAAGATTTACAAAATGCCATCTGCTTATACGGCAAAAATCTTCTTCGCTTAAAATGTATTCAACTCTCTTCGCTGTTCCGGGAACGATTACTTTGTCCTTGGGATAGTAATAAATGGTGTCACGCCCTCGGCTTTCAACACAGTACACGTTTTTCAAATCTATTCGCCCAAAATCGTCGTAAATGATTTTTTTATGTACTTCTTTTTCACCTTTTGCCTTAGCTTGTGCGATAGCTTTAGTAAGGCAAATAGAAAAATTCAGATATGAAACCGGGTGAACGAAATGATCGAACGTTCTTTCTTCATATCCGCAAACGGC
This sequence comes from uncultured Ruminococcus sp., assembly GCA_964463025.1. Classification (GTDB taxonomy): domain Bacteria; phylum Bacillota; class Clostridia; order Oscillospirales; family CAG-272; genus UBA1740. Next base: position 4,184 of record CAYXAC010000029.1, on the reverse strand, counting down.
ATACTGAATACTGCTTGACATAGATATAATTATAATATCCGAACCCCTTCTTCTTATTTTCTGAACTACGGTTTTATTATCTGTGGATTTAACTTCTACGTTCACGAAAACAATATCTACAGGGTTTACAAGATAAGCAAAGAAATCATCTATGTCATGAAATTCTTTTACGTTAATACTTTCAGCGCTTTTCTTTTTGAAATTATCTAAATGTTTGTGTAGTTGTTTTGCGTGTTCAATTTTATTTTCGAAAATAGCAATATTTAACATTGTTTTTCCTCTGCTTGTTAAGCTTGCCGTTTCTTAATGATTTAAACTTTACATCAAAGAGCTGAGCCAAAAGACTCAGCCCTAATTTATTCATTGATTGACTTCAGTATTTAATTACTTGAGACCAAAGAGCTTCTTGAAGAGGTCGAGAATCGCAAGCCAAATCTTCTGGAAGAAGTTAAGATTTTCCTCGGGCTCTTCATTGTCAGAAGGAGTCTCGGGATCTACGGGAGCAGTGGGAAGCTTCTCGCCATCGGTTGCACCGCAGGTCTTACAGGTCTTAGGAGCCTCGGTGGTTGCATCTGCCCAGTCATGACCAAGTGCTTCAACATCGCTCTGCGCAACGAGAACTTCGTTACATATGGAGCAGTGCTTGCCCTCGGTCTTACCAGCCTCGGTACAAGTGGGAGATACTGCCACATCAACAACTTCGGTATGTCCGGTTGCGGGATCTGCAGTCTGTGCAACGAGAACTTCGTTACATACAGAGCAATGCTTGCCTTCGGTCTTACCAACCTTGATACAAGTGGGAGCTACTGCTGCATCAACAACCTCGGTATGTCCCTTTGCAGAAACTACTTCCTGTGCAACAAGAACCTCGTTACATACAGAACAATGCTTGCCTTCGGTCTTGCCTGCTGCGGTACAAGTTGCCGCTACTGCTGCATCAACAAGCTCAGTGTGACCGAGTGCATCAACTGTTATTGTATCTCTGCTAAGCTGTGCCTTACACACAGTACAGTATACCACGTTATCGTAAGAGCCTGTAGTATCGCAATCGGGAGCTACGTTGTTCTATACAACTACTGCCGCCTCGGTGTGACCAAGCGCGTCAACGGTTACATTTTCTCGGCTAACTTCTGCCTTACATACGGAGCAGTAAATTACGCTATCGTAGGAGCCTGCATCATCACAATCAGGAGCAACCTCGTTCTCCTTAACTGCTATCGCATTGGTGTGTCCAAGAGCCGAACCCTCGGTGGCGCTACATACAGAACAGGTCTTAGGTGTATCGCAATCAGCGTCTACCCAGCTATGTCCGGGTGCGGTGAGGGTTGTCTTCTCGGTTGCGCCACAGCCACAAGCCATAATTACGTAACCGTCTACGGTACAAGTTGCTGCAACCTTTTCCTGCTCGGTAGCGTATACGTGCTCACCGGTCGAAGGACAATCGCCAACGCAAGGAGTGATATTACTATGGCGATTAATTGATAATTTTTTTCATTTTATCTCCTTCCTTAAATCTAATATAAATTTTTTAAAGCCAACATTGTTCGTTTTGGTATAATGTAAACATAGTGTAACATTATGCCAAGTGGGATACCCCACTTGCGATTTGTTTTCTGTGCTCTCCCCGCTTATTTGTGCGGGGAGAGTCTTTTGTTTAACTTATTATTCAGTTTCGGTAGAAGATGCGGGAGCTGTTCCGTATTCGGTTTCACCGATCTTCGCATAACCGCCTTCGGTTACTGTGGGAGCCGTGTTAGAAGTGCCGGTCACGTAGCATCTGCCCGTCGCACCAACGGTGAATGTGCTGATGCCGGTTACGTTGCCGCCAACCTCCAGATTACCGTTAACGGTAAGCGTTCCCGTTTTGAATGCAAGGTTTTGAGTCACCTTCACTACACCGCCCTCATTTATTGTCATCTTAGAGGAATCGGTCTGAGTAATGGTTGCGCTGACGGTCAAGCTGCCGGTAACGTTAATATTGTTATATTTTCCGTTGCTAAACGACGCGCAGCTTACGCTTCCGCCCGCATAGACGTTAAGAACGTGATATCTGTTGAAGGAAATCTGACCTACCGTTGTAATAGTTCCGTAAACGTTGATATTAGTCTTTGTAGACGAACTTGAAGAACTTGCGCGAATTGAGCAAGCAGCGCTGCCGGGCAGATTAAGAGTACTGCCTGCCGCAACCGTCATATCCTCGCCTGCTCCAAACGTAATAGAATTGCCTATAGAGCTGTTAATAGTTACGTTTGCGGAAACGGAGTCGGTACCGATAATGAGGTTTCCGCCGCTGATGCTGACTACAGTGGAAGTGTCAACAGTCAGAGTGCCTGTTATCGTAAGGCTTTGTCCGTAAACCGAGATACCACTGATGGCATGCTCGTTGCTTCCGTGGTAAGTGTAGCCGGATGTCGTATCGTAGGTAACGGTTGCGCTCTCGCCGCAGAGCTTTTCAAGCTCGTAGCGCGAATAAATTATGCCGTTTACAGTCAGATAATCATCTGTAACAAGCGATGTCGAATAGTCCGCACTATTGTAGGTAAAGGTGGTAGTCACCGTAGAGCCGGATGCTGTCGTCGCGGAGGTGTAATCGGTAAAGTTGAGCGCGGGAAGCGCGGTAGTCACTCTGCTTATCTCGGCACTACATACCGAGCAATAAACAACGCTGTCGAACGAGCCTGCCGCATCGAAAGTGGGTGTCACTTCATTTTCTCTGACCGCAGCAGCGTTCGTGTGACCGAGTGCATCTACCGCGTTCTGTGCAACAAGAACCTCGTTACATACAGAGCAGTGCTTACCTTCGGTAAGACCGGTGTTAGTACAATCTGCCGCTACTGCTGCGTCAACAACCTCGGTGTGTCCAAGTGCGTCTACAACGGTCTGTGCAACGAGAACCTCGTTACATACAGAGCAGTGCTTACCTTCGGTAAGACCTGTGTTAGTACAATCTGCCGCTACTGCTGCGTCAACAACCTCGGTGTGCCCGAGTGCAGAAATGGTTTCCTGTACGCTGAATACTTCGCCGCATTCAGCACATTTTTCTCCGGCGGTGATACCCGCCTCTGTGCAGGTCGCTGCTTTTGCTTCGCCTATAGCAACCTTTTCGTTATGCTGACAAGATACATCACGAACGAAATCACAATTGTTACAGCTTTCGTCAAGATCGTCATCATATGTATGACCTGTTGCATCAACTACTGTCTGCGCAACGAGAACCTCTTTACATACGGAGCAGTGCTTGCCTTCGGTAAGACCGGTTTCAACGCAACTAGGTGCCTTTGCCTCGTCAACTGCTTCGGTGTGGCCGAGTGCATCTACAACGTCCTGTGCTACGAGAACCTCGTTACATACGGAACAATGCTTACCCTCGGTGAGACCTGTGTGAAGGCAATCTGCCGCTACTGCTGCGTCAATAGCCTCAGTATGACCGAGTGCGTCTACAACAGTCTGCGCAACGAGAACCTCGCCGCAGGTGGAACAATGCTTGCCCTCGGTAAGACCTGTATTAGTGCAATCTGCCGCTACTGCCGCATCAACAACCTCGGTGTGAGTGTGAGGGATAAGGAGTGCAACCTTTCCAATAACAGCCCAGTGATCAGAGGGATAGAAGCCGCTTTCATCACGTACACGAGGTACCTCAAAAGCGATAGAAGCAAAATGCTTCTTGCTTACGAAAATGTGGTCTATAATACCGCCTTCATTTGTGTCGCTTGCAGTACCCCACATAGCACATGTGGTGTAGAAATCGGTAGTAGGTGCGCAGTAACGAACATCATTGCACATACCAAGTGTTGCGTTATAGCCAACACCGCCAATACCGTCGTTATAGTCACCCGCAATCAGGGTAGGATACTCAATTCCAGCCGCCGCGTTCATCTCGGCAGCCTTACTTACGATAAGCTCCATTCCCTTCTGCTTTGGTGTATCGCTGAAATCAAGGTGAACTGTAAATACGTTGAGATATTGGTTTGTCGCCTTGTGCTGAAGAAGCACGTTAACAGCAATACGGAGATAGGATGCTCCCCAACCCTTAGACTCAACGTCGGGAGTTTCGGAAAGCCAGAATCTCTGTCTGGATATTTCATTCCATTCCGCGCTCTTATAGGCAATAGCAAGTCCCTCGGTGGTACTGCCACCTCTGCCGTAATACAGCACGGTATAATCTGCAAGACCTGCGGCTATAT
>CAYXAC010000028.1:0-9928 GCA_964463025.1 uncultured Ruminococcus sp. | reverse complement strand
CGGTCAAAATGCCGGACTTAACGCACTGTCTCTTGAAACGGCGAAGCGCGTTGTCAAGAGTTTCATTTTCTTTTACTCTGATTTCTGCCATCTTTATTCCCCTCCCTTCGCTGTGCAAAGAGATATAATCTCATATTTTTTACTTAAATATTATAAGTTATTTTTACCAGTTTGTCAATAGCTTTTTCAAAAAAACAGAAAAATTTTCTAATATAACTTATTTGTGGTGTTTTTTGCCACCGTTAAGGTGTTTTTTAGCAGCATAGTAATCGTCATAGGACCAACTCCACCGGGTACGGGAGTGATAAGCTTGGCAACGCGAGAAGCGCCATCAAAATCAACGTCACCCGACAGTCTGCCATCGGAGAGTCTGTTGATTCCAACGTCGATAATTACCGCACCGGGCTTAACCATATCCGCAGTAAGGAATCCTGCTCTGCCTATTGCCACAACCAAAATATCGGCTTCTCTTGTGATTTCTGCAAGATTCTTTGTCCTTGAGTGGCATACAGTAACTGTTCCGTGCTGCTCAAGTAGCAGCATTGCCATAGGCTTACCTACGATATTGCTCCTGCCGATAACCACGCATCGCTTGCCTGCTATCTCGACATTGTAGTGCGCAAGCAGCTGCATAATTCCCGCAGGCGTGCAAGGGAGAAGGTTGTAATTGCCTATCATAATTTTGCCTACGTTCACGGGGTGGAAGGCATCAACGTCCTTTTCGGGCGAGATGCGGTTAATTACCTTTTCCTCATTGATGTGCTTCGGCAAGGGGAGCTGAACAAGAATTCCGTGTACACTCCCGTCGCAGTTAAGCTCGTCGATTCTTGCGAGAAGCTCGTCCTCGCTTGTTTGCTCGGGCAGCTCAATCTGATAGGATTTTATACCAACATCTCCGCAAGCCTTATGCTTATTACGCACGTAAACCGCAGATGCTGGATTGTCGCCAACCATAATTACCGCGAGCCCCGGAGTTATACCGTAACTCGACTTGAGATTCTCTATATCCGAAGCAAGCTCCTCACGAAGCTTCCCAGATACCAATTTGCCGTCAATTATTTCTGCCATAATTTTTGTATTGCTTTTTTAACTTTTTCTACAAAAGAAACCTTTTCCTCAGACTCGTACGTCTCAATATTCTTCTCGGATTTTTCCGACTTCTTACTCTTCTCGTGCTCGGCTGCTGCCTTAACGTAAAGAGGCTTCGCGGGCTTCTTGAAGTGGAAGAATACAAGTAACGCAAGGAACGTGAAGAATATGATGCCTGCAAGAAGCTGAGAAACGCGGATATCGGTGTCGCCGATATAAAGGCTATCGGTTCTGAGCCCTTCTATGAACATACGTCCAAAGCCGTACCAACCAAACGTCAGAAGAATAAGCTGACCGTCATACTTCTTGCCTATAAATTTAGCAAACAAATAAACAAGAAGTACTCCAAGAAGATTCCAAAGCGATTCGTAAAGGAAGGTGGGGTGAACGTCCATAACTTTGCCGCCTGTAAGCACGTTCTGCAAACTCATACGGCAGAACCAATCGGTTTCATAGCCGAATGCTTCACCGTTCATAAAGTTGACCCATCTGCCAATTCCCTGTGCTAAAAGCACGCCGGGTGCAACGCAGTCTCCGAATGCGAAGAAGTTAATCTTCTTGAAATGCGAAACAACGAATACAGTTATCGTGCCCGCAATAATGCCGCCGTAAATAGCAAGACCTCCCTCGCGGATATTGATTACGTCAAGGAACGAGTCATATTGGTCAAGCTCGGATAGAACGTAATAAAGTCTTGCTCCTATAATACCCAAAGGAATTGTGAAGAGTGCATAATCGATAACGTCGTCAAAGGTAATGCCTATCTTCTTCGACTGAATGACTGCATAAGCAACGGCTGCTATCATACCGCAGGTAATGATAAGCGCGTACCAAGCAATTTCCATACCGAATATCGTAAAGGCAACGCTATTGACCTCAAATTCACCGATGCCAAGACCGGGGAATGCAATTTTTGATATTCTTAACATAAGTACTCCTTATTTCAACGAATAATTTTTATTTATCACATCGGATATAGTGATTTTAGCAAGCTTATTAGCTAGGTCAATGCTAATAGTGTCAAAAATGTGATGATAAACGCAGGCAGTTTTGTCACAGTTAAGCGAACAGGACTCGCCGGAGTCAAGACAACGCGCAATGGCAATAGGTCCGTCGATAAGCTCTATGACATCCTTGAGAGTAATGACATCGGGCGAACGCTTAAGCTTATAGCCTCCGCGAGAGCCCTTATATGACTCAACGAGATCGCCAACTACAAGCTTGTGAAGAATCTTAAGCGTAAAACGAATAGTAACCGAGGTATTCTCGGAAATAGTTTTTGCATCGGTAATTCCCTCATACCCCGCCATAGCGGTTAGTATCCTGAGCGCGTAATCGGATTCAAGAGTAATTCTCATTATTTCTGCCTTTCGTTTTTGGGCAGAGCCCTAATTACTTTTTAGCATTGTGCTTTTCGAGAATATTGTGTATCTTCTTGGACTGATCAAGAAGATGGCTGATAGTTCTGTCGTGGTTAAGGGTGTCAACGATATATGCAACGTACTTACACATATTAACCTCGGTGTACCACTTTCTTTCAAGAAGCTCGGGAGTTCTGTAAACGAGGTTGGTAGTGAAGATCTGGTCGATAACGCCCTCATCGTAAGCGGCGTCAAGCGATTCGAGGCCGTTGCAGAAAAGACCGAAGGTTGCAAATACGAGTATACGCTTCGCGCCTTTGCCCTTGAGCTGTCTGGCTACGTCAATAACTGATTCACCCGAGGAAATCATATCGTCAACGATAATAACGTCCTTGTCCTTTACGTCTCTGCCAAGGTACTCGTGAGCAACGATGGGGTTCTTGCCGTTGACGATTACGGAATAGTCACGGCGCTTATAGAACATACCAAGGTCGATTCCCATAACCGAGGAATAGTACATACACTTGCCCATACCGCCCTCGTCGGGAGAAATGATCATAGTGTTCTCGGGATCTATCTCAATATCGGGATAGGTCCTGAGCATAGCCTTTATCATCTGATACGTGGAGCGAACATCTTCAAAACCACTGAGGGGGATAGCATTCTGCACTCTGGGATCGTGTGCGTCAAAGGTAATAAGGTTGGTAATACCCATATTAACCAGCTCCTGAAGCGCGAGAGCGCAGTCGAGCGACTCTCTGCCAGCTCTCTTGTGCTGTCTGCCCTCATAAAGCATGGGCATTATAACGCTGATTCTTCTCGCCTTGCCTCCGATCGCGCCGATAACGCGCTTGAGATCCTGGAAATGATCGTCGGGACTCATGGGCACGGTCTTGCCGTACATATTGTAGGTGACACCGTGATTAAAGACGTCGCATATAATATAAACGTCGTTACCTCTCAGCGACTGGTGAATAGTTCCCTTCCCTTCACCGCTTCCAAACCTCGGGCAGGAGGAATCAACCAAAAATGTTCCGTCATAATCATGGCGGCGCCATTCCTTGAGATAATAGTCAACCTGATTTGCAAAATCCTCGCAACCGCGCATTCCGATAACGCTCAATTCTCCGTACAATGTTTCCTTCATTTTGTGCTCCACAGTCTTTCTTTTTAATTTATCACGGAAATGCGACAAAATTCGCACGTAGGCGTATAAAATTCCACGCGCACGCATGTCCAATAATTATTTATTATAAACGATTATACATATAAAGTCAATACTAATTTTCCAATTAAACGCTAAAAAAATTCAAAGGAGGATATAATTATGCTTGATTCGGAAGGAACATTACGTATTCGTGCATATACTGCGGGGGGGGCTTTTCCTGTCGCCGGAGCTGTTGTTCGTATTATGGGAGCTGAAGAAGCCAACAGATTGGTTTCATACTCGCTCGTTACCGACAGAAACGGAACGACCGAAGCAATTAAGCTCCCCGCCCCGAGCGCCTCATACTCTCTAGCTCCCTCGCCTGCAGAAGCACCCTTTGCCCTTTACGACGTAGAAATCAGCGCAGACGGATATTACAGAAAGCGAATTAATGGAGTTAGCGTGTTCTCGGGAGTAAATTCAGTGCAGCTTGCAAATATGATACCAACCTCCTCTGGTGCAGGAGATTATCCTCGCGGCAACGTAAACACAACGATTCCCGAGAACGAAGATTTACAGTAGAAAGGAGAAACGAATGCCCAACCCCAGAATACCCGAGCAAATAGTTGTACATCTCGGTGCGCCAGATTCCGACGCGATGAACGTGAGCGTCAGCTTTGCCGATTACATAAAAAACGTGGCGTCAAGCGAGATATATCCTACCTGGCCGGAGCAGGCTCTGCGCGCAAATATCCTGGCGCAGATTTCGGTTGCGCTTAATAGAGTTTATACCGAATTTTACCGAAGCCGAGGCTATAATTTCGATATCACCAGTTCGCCTGCGTATGACCAGACCTACATATATCAAAGAGATATATTTTCCAATATTTCCGAGCTGGTTGATGAAATATTCGACAGTTATATAAGACGTGAGGAGTTCATTGAACCACTGTTTGCCACCTTCTGTGACGGAGTTGAGGTCACCTGCAACGGTCTTGAACAATGGGGTAGCGTCAATCTCGCGGAGCAAGGTCTCGATTACTTCACCATACTGCAAAGATATTACGGAAATAACATAGTACTCGAAGAAGACGTGCCCGTCGAGGATATTCCTTCAAGCGCTCCTGCGGTGACGTTACGAGAGGGGGATACCGGACGTGATGTTGAGCTAATACAAAGAAAGCTTAACCGCATATCTGCAAATTACCCCGGTATTCCTAAAATTTATCCTGCCGACGGCTTTTTCGATACCTCTACCACCGATGCGGTCAGAAAATTTCAAGAGGTATTTGAACTTGACGTTGACGGACTTGTCGGGCGTGCTACGTGGAATCAGATACAGTTCATCTATAACGCGGTCAAAAAGCTCTATACCGTAAGCTCGGAAGGCCTGCGTATCACCGACGTAAGCACGCGATATACCGATACTTTAGCCGAAGGCTCAATGGGAGAGGGTGTATTGACCGTACAATATTATTTAAGCTACATTTCCCTGTTCGTTCCGTCAGTAATTGAGGCAGCCTTTGACGGCTCATACGGCCCTGCTACTGCCAATGCCGTGCGTTCGTTCCAGCGTACCTATGGACTTCCGGAAACCAGCGTGGTCGACCGTGCAACCTGGGACAGAATGGAGCAGGTTTATTTCGGTATCGTAAGCCAAATAGATTACGAATTTAGAGGCGGTCGAATTCTCCCCTTCCCGGGCCGAGTTTTGCGCGAAGGTATTGAGGGAAATGACGTGCGAGCCTTGCAGGAATACCTGAATTATATTTCTATGACCTCCCCCGAAATACCGCGCGTTAACGTAGACGGTGTATTCGGACCGTCTACCGCCGAGCAAGTGCGCGCGTTCAAGGAGCTATTTGATATTCCCGGCACGCCCGACAGAGTAAATGCGCCTGCTTGGAATGCTATTGCAAGCATTTATGACGACTTGTATACGGGCGGTACTGTTAACGAGGGGCAATTCCCCGGTTATAATATTTCATAACGAGGTAAGATATGTATAGAATTTACGATACCCCCTCGGCAATACGCGAGGTGCAGATATATCTCGGGATGGCCGGCAACCCTGATATTATAGTCGTGCCAAGCGGTATTTTTGACGATAATACGAAGCTCTCTGTTGAGGATTTTCAACGAAGAGAGAATCTTGAAGATACCGGGGTTGTAGACCTCGAAACCTTCGAGCGACTCTACGCGGCGTACGTAAGACTAAGAGATATAGAAGAATTGAACAACAAGATTGACTCCTTTATTTCCTTACCTGTAATGCCGCGACAGTCGTCAAGAGGAATGGCGCATATAAACAGTACGCTCGCTAGGTTGATGGATTATTACGGCTTTACACATAATTTGCGCGAAAGCAGCTTCTATTCTACCGAGACCGAATCAGCAGTTGCTACCTTGAGAAAGATTTATGTTCTTGAGCAAAAGGATGGTATTGACGAAGTATTCTATATCAGAATGATAAGGGATCACGATTCAATAGGCGGCTTTACGAATAATTTTAGATAACGCTGTGTAATTTATTGGCTACAGGGTATAATTCAATAGTATTTCAGAAAGGTGTAGTCGATAATGAGTAATAATTTCACTACTAAGGCGGAAAACGCATTAAACAGAGCTGTAAAAATTGCGGAAGAGCTCGGGCATACCTATATCGGAAGCGAGCACATTCTATTGGCGCTTGCCGAGGACGAAAGCTCGTGTGCCTCTGTTTTGCTGAAGAAAAATAAAATTTCTGCCGAGAAAATCAAGGCAGCGATAGAGGAATTATCAGGCGTTGGTGTTCCAAGCGCCCTATGCTCCAAGGACACGACACCAAGATGCCGTAGAATACTCGAAAGCTCCTACAAAGTAGCGAAAAAGCACTCGTCTGAGAAAATCGGCACGGAGCATATTCTGCTAGCATTGCTCGAAGAAAGAGAATCGGTTTCTTCAAAAATCTTGATTAAAATCGAGGCAGACTTAATTTCTCTAAAAGATGACGTCATAACATTGCTGCGCAATTCAGAGCGAGGAATAACCTATGCGGCGCCTATTTCCGAATCATCAATTCCTAATCTGATGAAGTACGGCAAGGTGATTACAAAACTTGCAGAGGAAGGTCGACTAGACCCCGTGATAGGCAGGGATAAGGAAACCGACAGAGTTATTAGAATTTTGTCGCGGAAAAGTAAAAATAACCCCTGCCTTATAGGCGAAGCAGGAGTTGGCAAGACGGCGATTGTAGAGGGGCTGGCTGCAAGAATTGCTGAAGGTCGAGTTCCCGCTTCCCTCCTTGGAAAGACGCTTATATCTCTCGATCTGACTTCGATGGTTGCTGGAGCGAAATACCGAGGAGATTTTGAAGAACGAATAAAAAATATAATGAATGAAGCGGCAAAAAACAAATCGGTAATTCTCTTTATTGACGAGATACACACCATTGTGGGGGCCGGATCTGCTGAAGGCGCAATTGACGCAGCAAATATAATGAAGCCGGAGCTTTCGCGCGGTAATATTCAACTTATAGGCGCAACGACGCTTGCCGAATATCGCAAGTACATTGAAAAGGATAGCGCGCTCGAAAGACGTTTCCAGCCCGTACTCGTTGAGGAACCCGATATTTTCGGTACGCTAGAGATACTTTATGGTATTCGCGAGCGATACGAAAGACATCATAGAATAAAAATTTCAGACGATGCTATTGAGGCGGCCGCAAGGCTTTCCGAGCGATATATACAAGACAGATTCCTGCCTGATAAGGCGATTGACGTGCTTGATGAGGCTTGTGCTTTGGCGGTGTCAATGTCGGATTTCGAAACGGAAAAAATTAAAAATATAAGAGAAAAAATGCGGCAGTTATCCATAAGCAAGGAGACCGCAATATCGAACCGCGATTTCGAAACCGCTATCAATTTGCGTGAACTGGAGAAGGTTTATATAGCAGAGCTTTCCGAGGAGTTTTCGTATAACGAAAGAAAAAAGGCGGCAATTGAAGTCAACGAAGAGCATGTAAGAAAGATTATAACCGAGATAACAGGTGTAATTACCAAGGAAGAATCGCCCCAAAAACCGGAATATCTGAAAGAAGCTCTTTTAATGTCTGTTATCGGACAAAACGAGGCGGTCGATTCCCTTTCCAATGCGATTACGCGTAGCATCGCGGGAATCAATGAACCTAATAGACCGAAAGGAATATTCCTGTTTCTTGGCGAAAGCGGTGTTGGCAAAACCGCGCTTGCAAGAGCTCTCTCTCACGAAATATTTAACAGTGAAGAATCGCTGGTACGTTATGATATGTCTGAATTTTCGGAAAGCTACGCCGTGTCAAAGCTTATTGGCTCTGCACCCGGTTACGTTGGATACGAGGACTCGAACTCGGCACTAGAGCGTATAAGGCAACGACCGTATTCCGTAGTTTTACTTGACGAAATTGAAAAGGCTCATCCCGACGTTCTCGCACTCTTCTTGCAGATATTCGACACAGGCTATCTTACAGACGCAAGAGGGAGAAAAATCAATTTTAGAAACACCTATATTATTATGACCTCAAACATTGGTGCGGATAAATTCAAGGACTCGCGCGAGGCCGGATTTTTGACTAGCTCTGATACTGGAGCTTCAAAGCTACTGCGCGGCTATTTTAAGCCCGAATTTATCAATCGTATTGACGAGGTGATACTATTCTCTGCTCTTGATATATATTCGCTTTCAAAGATCGCTCAAAATAAAATAAGCGAGCTTTCGTTAAGATTAAGCTCGCTTGGTATTTTGATAGAAATTGGCAACGGTGTTACGGAGCATATTGCAAGAAAAGGTAAAACGGCAGGTATGGGTGCAAGACCGATAGCCAGATTGATTACCACAGAAATTGAAAATAAGATAGCCAAAATGATAGTAGAAGGCGGTATTACGCGCGGTGATAAGGTCCGTATTGATATATTTGACGGTGAGATAAAATGCCAAAAGAATCAATTAGCACTTTCATCTGCCGAGGAGTGATTCGAATGCAAAAAAAGCCGGCCCTTATGGGTCGACTTTTCTTTATGGGGTGAGATATGGGATTCGAACCCACGGCCTCCAGGGCCACAACCTGGCGCTATAACCAACTTAGCTAATCCCACCATAAATGGCGTGCCTTGAGGGACTCGAACCCCCGACCTACTGCTTAGAAGGCAGTTGCTCTATCCAGCTGAGCTAAAGGCACATACTCGACAACGACCATTATTATAACAGAATTATTTTCATTTGTCAAGTGTTTTTCGTCAAGTTTTTTAAATATTTTTATGCTTTATAATATGCTCCACGCAGAGAGAATGTTATAGGGCTTTTTATATCCGAATTAATAAAAAGCAGGAAGCAAAGCCGATACGCCTCGCTCCCTGCAAAAGGATTATTAACCTATCATAGTAATATCGTTTTTGTTTTGTGCCTCGTTGGAGTTTGCCTGCACCTCGATTTTTTCCGCACCGAGAATACTCGAAAGCTCCCGGAGGGTTATAGTGTCCCTCGGGTTAAAGCTATCACTTGCAGCATACTCGAGTATTTTCTCCTTAAGATATCCCGCAAACGGGTCGGTGTCCTTAAGACTCAAGGTACATACGAGAAGTCTGCCCTTGCCTACCCTGTACTCGAACAGCATAGCCTCTCTGTGCGCGTTCTTATAGGTCGAGGCAATATCGACTATCGGATTATGCGCGAGTTTTTTTAGGTCAAGCACTGCCGCCTCCGCACCGTCAAGCATTTCGCGGAATTTGAAATCACAGTATCCGTCGTTCGGTATATCCGAGAATATCGGGTGATCGTCAACAACCGTTGCAAGGTGTCCCGTAGTTCTGCCCGCTACCGAAAGCTGGAAGGTGGTCGGAAGCGTTGTAAACGGTCCCTTGCCAAAGAGAACTACGCTCTCGCCGCGCGACATACGAAGGAGAAGCTCTTCGGCACTAGCTTCGGTGAGCACGTCTACTCCGCTCGCTCGAAGCTCGCGCGCTGTTGTGCGCCCCTTCTCCCTCGGGAAGGAGTAAAGCGACCACTCGTTCTCTGAGTCGGTATCTCCGCCACAGAGCTGAACGCGGATCTTAATTTCATCGGGGCGTGACGACTTTGGCAAGGTAAGAGCTACCGTGTAAAGCTTGGTAACCTCTCCCGTAGGAACAGAGAGTCCCCGAATGGTTTTTCTGTATATAACCGAGTCCCTCGCCCTGACGGTGATATTGAGGGTTGCAACCTCGAGCTCTTCACCGTAGTTTGATACGAGTATCGGAAGGGTAATCTTATCGCCCGCAGTTACGTTCCTTGAGTACGGAAGGTCGCAAAGGAGAACGGTATCGGAGTTATAGGAGAG
>CAYXAC010000027.1:0-9969 GCA_964463025.1 uncultured Ruminococcus sp. | reverse complement strand
ATACTGACGATTTTCAGTGACACTACATATTGTATCAAAAAAAATCGCATTTGTACAGAGTTTTTGTAAAAATTTTTTAATTTTAATAAATTGTAACAAATTTTGCGTGGTTTGAGCGCATAATATGGGTATTTTGCCCTTGAAATCGATGCTTTTCAACTCGTCTAGGCTTGAAAATATCGCCTTATCGCCGCGCGCGTAACTAATAGTACCTATGCTTTCGGGATGCTTGCTTGATCCGAAGAGAAGAAAGTAGGTATTTTCATTCGTATGTTCATCGGCGATTTTGTGAATTCGCTTCACGAACGCGCAGGTCATATCAAGCAGGCTTACGCCGTCGTAACGCTCTGTGAGCGAGCGAAGATATTCCTCGTCATGCTTCGGTATACCGTGCGTTCGAATCACAAAGGTGATGCGCTTGCCCTTGTTCTCATTTATAATTTGCTCGGCATCCGATAGCTCGATGGAACGAACTCCCTTTTTCTCAAGCATTTTTACGTAAGTGCCGTTGTGAATGAGTGGCCCCAGGGTAAAAACGAGTGAATTCTTATCACAGCCCCGAACTAGCTCCATTACGCCCTCATCAGCGCGTCTTACACCTGGACAGAAGCCTGCGTTTTTAGAAACGGTGATCTTCAAAATTATTTCCTCGGCCTCTTTTTCTTCTTGATTTTATCCTTAGTGGGATCATAGTCGGGAAGTGAGGAATAGTCACCGAGCTTGCATATTTCAGCAAAAATTTTCTCGGTAGCAACAAGATACTCGTCACGACCGCCTTCCTTAAAGCCGAGCTTGGAGTAACCGATAGGCTTGCCGAAAATAACCTCGACTTTTTTGAAGATGCCATACCTAGCGCCTTTGATATTGATGCAAACGGGAACAACATCACATTTTGCGTGATATGCTATCATACCTGCACCGTGCTTAATTGGAGTGGTCGCAGGATTAACACCGGGGCATCTGTGTCCCTGGGGGAATATGGTCAGCACCCTGCCCGCCTCGGCAGCCTTGATTGAAGCCTTGAGCGCGCCGACGTCGCTGCCGCCTCTATCAATTTTTATAGCCTCAAGCTTGCGCATAACCCAGCCAAGCACAGGAATAGAGAAGAGCTCCTTTTTAGCTACACAGGTGAGCTGTCTTGGGCAGACCGCGCCAATAGAAATTACGTCAACAGCCGCAAGGTGATTTGAGCAAAGAACTATTCCGCCTTCCTTGGGTACGTTTTCAAGACCTTTTGCTTTGACACGCATAAAGAAGCAGAAAATGGGAGCAACAATCGCTTTTGCTTTTGAATAGAAATTCGGATTCTGCTTCGATTTTTCTGCCACAATTTCAAGAATTTTATCAAGTGTCTGGCGCTCCGTCATATTGGAATTGTCGAGAAATACCGCATCGTCAGCAGGTACGCAGGGGGCGATAGCGCGTGTTGAATCGTTCTTATCGCGCTCAACCATTTCGCTGTACACCTGCTCGTAGCTGACATTGGAGCCTCGGGAAAGAAGCTCTGCGTGACGCCTTCTGGCTCTTGCCTCGGGGCTTGCGGTGAGGAAGATTTTTACCTCAGCATTGGGGAGAATTACAGTACCGATATCGCGTCCGTCCATAACTACACTGTTCTTTCTCGCCGTATCACGCTGCATATTCAAAAGATACTCGCGCACTGCGGGAATAGCGCTGACGTCGGATGCCGCCATAGATGCTGTAGGAGTTCTAATATCGTCGCCGCGATCTATTCCGTTAAGCAGAATTACCTGCTTGCCGTTCTCAAATTTTAATTCAATTGTTATATCCGAAAGGGCAGCACCAACCGCATCGGTATCCTTCGGGTTGATGCCGGAATCAAGCATATAAAGACCGATATTTCGGTAAAGCGCACCGGTGTCAACGTAGATTATACCAAGCTCGCGAGCTATAGATTTTGCCACGCTGGATTTGCCCGAGCCGCCCGGGCCGTCAATAGCAATTCTAATCATATTTTCTCCTTGTTTATGATTCTGCTGCGCTTTTTCCTGCCAAATATCCGGTTGAAAAAGCAATTTGTAAATTAAATCCCCCCGTGTATGCATCGACGTCAATGACCTCGCCTGCAAAGTAAAGACCGGGTACGATTTTTGATTCCATAGTTTTTGGTGAAATTTCCTTGACCTCAACACCGCCCGAGGTGACTATCGCTTCCTCGATTGGTCTATACGAGTCAAGGGGAATTCTGAATGATTTGAGAGTATTAAGTATCGCTCTGCGTTCCTCTTTGGTTATAGAATTAACCTTTTTTCGTCCGCCTACTCCCGTGAGTGTGATAAACGGCTCAATCATTTTCGAGGGTAAGAGGTCGCCTAGCGAATTGATAAGGTCCTTGTTCGACTTCTTCGCGAAATCAGAGAGCAGTCTTGCATCAAGCGTTGCTTCATCAAGCGCAGGCTTAAGATCGATAGAAAGCGTGAGAGTTGAAATATCAACATTGCGAAGATGCGCCGAGGCCGAGAGAATAACCGGACCCGTAACTCCGAAGTGCGCAAACATCATTTCACCGAAATCTGTATAGAGAACCTTTTCCGCCTTGTCTTTTATCTCAATTTTAACGTTTTTGAGTGACAATCCCTGCATATCCTTACATAGCTGAGAGTGGGAATTAAGAGGAATGAGTGACGGAATAAGCTCGGTGACCGAATGACCGAGGCGTATGGCGAGCCTGTAGCCCGAACCGTCAGAGCCGGTCAAGGGATATGACTTGCCGCCTGTCGCTATGATTACTTTATCGAAAGTGTAGTCCGTGCCACCTGCCGTGACTGTAAAGGCTCCGTCATTTGCCTTAATAGCACTGACTTTTTTGTATATCACGTTTGCCCCCGAAGCGTATGAGCGCATAGCGTCGACGATATCCTTTGCCTTGTCGCTCTCGGGATAAACACGCTTGCCGCGCTCGGTCTTTAACTTGACTCCAAGCGATTCAAAGAGCGTTATCGTTTCGTCGGGAGAGAGAGCAGAGAGAGAGGCGTAGAGGAATCGCGGGTTTTTTGTTACGTTCTCAAGGAATTCCTCGGTGGTGGAGTTGTTGGTAACGTTGCATCTGCCCTTGCCGGTTATAGCAAGCTTCTTGCCGAGTCGATCGGTGGACTCAAAGACCGTAACCTCTGCGCCATACATTACCGCAGTTCCCGCTGCCATCATACCTGCAGCCCCGCCGCCGATTACAGCTATACGGACCGTATCACAAGAATAATTATTGCTTTGCATATACGTCGTACTCATCCCAGATTTTCTCAAGATTATCGAATCTTGTAGTAATTTCTTTTTCGCGTCTGCGCGTTATTTCAATAATAATCGCATTGATAATAGATAGCGGTGCAACGAGTGAGTCCATAAAGGATGCCATATCCGACTGTGCGGTCAAAAGGCAGGTTGCATATTCTGCAATCGGGGAGACGTCGGAGTCGGTGAACACCACTACCTTCGCATCCTTTTGCCTTGCGAATTTAACAGCGTTCACTATCTTTGACGAATATCTGGGGAAGGAGAAAGCTATTACCGTATCATCGCTGCTGACCGAGTACATTTGCTCGAATACCTCGGCGGGCGAGGTGGGAACAACGAACTTGATGTTGTCGAATATGAGCGAAAGATTGTGCGAGAGAATTCTGGCGATAGGCTCTGCACTTCTTGCGCCTGTGATGTACACGGTCTTTGCCTCTAGAATAGCATCAACCGCAGCCGAGAACACGTCGCGATTAAGCCTTTCAAGAGTATATCTTATCTTGCTGATATCTGACTCCATAACGCTCTCAAGAATTTCGGCACGGCCAATGCGTTGCTTGGTTACCTCAATTCTTTGATTAGGAGTGAGCTTGATTCTCACAAGCTCCTGCACTGCAAGCTGGAACTCCGAGTAGCCCTCGTAGCCAAGCTCGCTTGCAAATCTGACAACGGTAGATTCAGAAACGCCTACCATTTTAGCAAGTCGTGCAGCTGTCAAGTATGCAGCCTTGTCGTATTCGTTAAGTATTACGTTTGCTATTTTCTTCTGTCCCTTTGAGAAGGTGGGATATAGAGTCTTGATCCTCTGCGAAATATCAGCAGCCATTTTGCACCTCAAAAGATAAATTATGCGCACGCGCGCTACAAAATATTCTAACACAAAGACTTTCTTTTTTCAATAGATTCTTGAAAATTTTGAATGGATTTCTTGCATTTTAATGAAAAAGACGGACATTATTGTCCGTCTTTGAGTGTTTATAGGGTTATTGGGGTGGCTGATAGCAGATAGGCCTCCTCGGTATTGTGTGTTACGATAATAACGAGTCGTTTTTTTGCCTGATCTTCGATAACCTTACGCACAAGCGCGGCATTATCTGGATCAAGCTCACTCGTCGGCTCGTCGAGCAGAAGTATGGGTGCTTCTTTTAGAAACGCTCTTGCGAGTGAAATTCGCGCGCGCATACCGCCCGAAAGCTCGGACGGGGCAAGGCGGATATCCTTTTCGGCCATCCCGAGCGAGAGAAGCATCGCGGTCGCTTGATTGACCGCATCAGCATTCGGCTCATCGTGATTGGCTAAAACTACGTTATCTAATGCCGAAAGGTTAGGGAAAAGTCGGTGTTCCTGAAAGGCAAAGGACACGTTGCTGATGCCTCCACCCGAAATGCTGCCCGAATAATCGGTGTCAAGGCCCGCTATCATTCTCAGAAGCGTTGTTTTGCCCACGCCGCTTTCGCCCGTCAGGGCATATACTCCGCTATTTGAAAAGGTATAGGAAAAAGCGTAGAATATTACTTTTTCACCGAAAGACTTTTTAAGGTTTGAAATAACAAGGCTCATATTTCTGCCTCCGTTTTTCTATCGGATTTTTGCAACAATAAAACTCTTGCGAGTTTTTCCATTATGATGCTAAAGGCTACTCCTACGATAGTCCAGGCGAAAACCTCGGCGGTTAAAAGCGAGTCCTTCGCATTGTAGATCATCTGCCCAATAGAATTTCTGACACCTGCAATTATCTCTGCTGCAATTTCTGCCTTGAAGGCAAGTCCAATAGCCGTTACGAACGCGGGCAGGAAATATTGTTTTAAGGCGGGGAGAACCAAGAGTTTCAGTCGCTTTTTGTATGAGAATTCAAATACGCGAGCAACCTCGATAAGCTCATTGTCGATTGAAGCGAAGGAATCGTAGAGATTCTGGAATATAATGGGGAAAACCATAAGAAAGGCTACGAAAACCGCGAGAGAGTTACCATTCATTGAAATCCAAAGGAGTATGATAATCGAAGCGACGGGAGTAGCCTTTATGACCGAATTTATCGGTGAAAGCAGGGAATAGACGATTTTGATTTTGTGGGAAACAATAGCCATCAGCGAACCGAATAATGTACCGAGCGCAATGCCCGAAAGAACGCGTAAGAGCGTCATCAGAGCAACTCTTGGAAACTCCGGAGTTGAAATTATTCTGAAAAGCGCCAAAACCGTTTCGTGAATATGGGGAAGGAAGTAAGAGCGATCTACGATTAAGGCCGCGATCTCCCATATAGAAAACCAAAATAGGATTGGAAAAATCTTGTGAAGTAAAAAACTCGTTAGTTTATTTTTCATAGTAGAATTCGTCGCCGGGAAGCGCCATACCTATCGCGGTATAGAATGCCTCAAGCGCAGATTTCATATCCTTGCCGTCAATATAAGAAATTGCTTCGCCAAGGTTAGCAAGCGCCTTCTTTGCTGCAGGTGCTGCATCCATTATTTTTGCTTCTGCTACAAAATTAGCGGCGTTTTCGAGATTTTCAGCGTTTCCAATGTAGGAAACGGATGCTTCGTATTCTGCAAGGAAGCTCTCGATAACCGATGCGTTAGCCTCAATGAATTCCTTGTTGGCAACGATACAGCCCATCGTCACGGGAGTATCAGCAAGCGAGGGAATCTTCGCCCATTCGTTTGCAAGGTCAACGTCGATGGAATAGGATTTGTTATTAAGCGTTGCGGCGGTTACAATAGGTTCGGGAATAACCGCGTAGGGAAGTTCGCCCGCAATTACCTGTGTGCGAACATCGGCAGGTGTATTCATATCTTTATCATTGATTGTGTAGGAAACCTCAATATCAAGCTCAAGAGCCTCTATAATGTAATTAAGGATGATTCTCGGTGTGCCGTTTTTGCAGGTATATATGGTTTCGCCCTCGAGGTCGGCAAGGCTTGTAGCACTGTGATTACCGTCGGATATGAGATAGAGCGAATTAAGACAGTTTACCGCAAGCACTCTTGTGTTGTCGTCTACAGTGTTGTAGTAAGCAAGAGCCTCGTTGGTGGGAATGCAGATAACATCGATTTCACCTTTCGTGAGGTCGGCCTTTGCGAGCGCCGTGTCATTGTAGGAAACGAAGGAGTACTTGTCGTTTCCGTCAACGCCGCCGTTATCGTGGATAAGCTTTGCCATACCCATACCGGTAGGACCTGACATATAGCCTACGCGCAGCTTGGTGATCTCGGGAATTTCGTCTTCGCTTCCGCCTGTGCCGGAGTTGTTATTACCGCCGAAGCAGGCTGTTAGGGAGAGAAGCGAAAGAGTGAGGATGAGTAGTGTTGCCAAAAGTTTTTTCATTTTGTGATCCTTTCCAGACCTTTAAGATCCTTTATATTTATTTTTTTATCAACTGTAGTAATGAGTCCTTCCTCCTCAAGTGAAGCAAGTGCACGATATACCGAAGCACGCCCTGCGTTTATTGCCTCCGAGCATTTTTTGCAGTTGAGGGGGAAGGTGAGAGCACCTAGTGCTTTGCTCTTGGACACAAGATGCGAAGCTAGCCTGTTCTCTACTCTCGTTCCCGAAAAAGTCGCAATTATTTCGTTGAGGAAGGATATGCGATTCGCGAGAAAATTGATTAAATTCATTGCGATTTGTGAATTATTGTTTACAATTTTGAGCAATTCCTGCTTTTCAAGGAATAAAATCGTGCTGTTCTTCGTTGCGAAAATTTGCGTAGGAAATTCCTTCTCGGAAAGGACCGAGAGTATTCCAAATGAGTCGCTATCAGTAAGAACGTTGAGTACCGCGAATGCACCGTCGTGCTTGAGCTGCCTGACCTCGCATCTGCCCTCAAGGATGATTCCAACCTTGCTTTCGCTTGAGCCTGAGGAGTAAATCAGCTCACCGCGAGCGAAGGATAGGGGAGTACCGGTAAGGTTCGATAATGCACAATCGATATCTTTATCGCATATTCCTTTGAAGAGGAAACTGTTTTTCAGTATTTCCTTTGTGTTCATTTTATGCCCCTAAACTGTATTATTTGATACAATTATAGCATTGTTCCTCCTGCGTGTCAATAGGTATTTGAAAATCTTTCAAAAAATATCGCATGATTCATAAAAAAGGATTGATTTTTCGAAAATAGTGTGTTATACTAATACATAATTGTATTTTGCATGCATTATTATGCGTACGCTATATTGGATTGGAGTCCCCAAAAATGAACGCTTTGCTTGAAATTACCTTTAAGGAGCAGTATATGAATTTTATTGATGTTGCCAAGAGCATTTTTCTCGGTTTTACCTGGGTGGATGCCGTTGATATTCTTTTGCTGACGCTATTTTTTGCCTTTGTCTTTAACTTCCTCAAAAATCGTAAGGCAGGTACGCTGATATTCGGTATCATCGCTTGTGTAATTGTATATTCTTGCGCCACTATATTCGGCTTTACTGGTGTCAAGTACATTTTTTCGGGAATATTCCAATTCGGTGCGCTTGCGTTTGTTATCATATTCCAACCCGAGCTTCGCGAACTTTTTGAAAAGATGGGCGGCTCGCTTATGGGCATTCGCGGTATTGCGGATCAGTCGCATAAGAAACAGGCACAGTACAAGGCTATTGATAATATTTGCAAGGCAGTGTACGTTATGTCGGCAGAGAAGACCGGTGCGCTTATTGCTATTGCAAGAACGACTCAGCTTGACGAAGCTATTCATACCGGTATTGCTATCAATGCCGACGTCTCCGACTCGCTGATTCGAAATCTCTTCTACAACAAGGCTCCGCTTCACGATGGTGCGCTTATAATTGACAGCAACAAGATAGTTGCGGCCGCTTGTATTCTTCCGCTTCCTCGTCATACCTACGTTGACAGCGAGCTGGGTACAAGACACAGAGCAGCGGTGGGACTTAGCGAGATTAGCGATGCTATTATTATAGTTGTTTCCGAGGAAACGGGAGTTATCTCTGTGGCAAAGGAAAGCGAGCTTCAGCGTGACTTTACGGAGGATTCGCTCCGAAAGTTCCTTGTAAAAGAACTTGTTAGAGGCAAGCAGGAGCAGGAAATCAACTAACACATTACGGAGTAGAAAATGAAAAAGAAGTTTTTTGGCAATAAATTCAAGACGGTGATTTCGGTGCTGCTGTGCCTTATATTAGCCGTAGCCTTTTGGTTTATGGTTAAATACTTTCAGCACGAAACGACGGGCGAAATGCTTTCTCTGATTCGTAGCCTTGGGATTTGTTAAGATGAGTTCGAATCTGCAATTTGTACTTATAAACAATGTCAAAATGCCGATTAGCGCCTCTGAATCAGAGGCGTTTTCGGTTGTAAAATCGCGGCTTAGATCGCTCGGTCTTGCCGACGCGGTGATGAGCTATTCGGTCTACCGCCGCAGTATCGATGCGAGAAAACGGTTGGATATATATTTCGTTTATTCGATTATGGTTGGCGGTCGTTTCAGTACTGCCGATATAGAGCGCTTAAAGCGTGCGGACATTTCACTTATAGACCCATACGTTCGCCCCGAAATCGTTATAGGTGACGGTGAGCTTTCGGCACAGCCCGTAATTGTTGGCGCAGGTCCTGCGGGGCTTTTTGCCGCGCTTTTGCTCGCAGAGTCGGGCTACAATCCGGTGATTCTAGAGCGAGGTGGCTCGGTTGAGGAGAGATGTGAAGCGGTAAGGAAATTCAATATAACGCACGTTCTTGATACAGGAACAAATATTCAGTTCGGGGCAGGCGGTGCGGGTACTTTCTCTGACGGAAAGCTTGTCACACGAATCAATGACCCACTTACAAATTATATTCTCGAGCGCTTTGTCGAGTTCGGCGCGCCCGAGGACATCAGATATATTGCAAAGCCACATATAGGCACGGACGTTCTCTCGCTCGTCGTAGAGCGAATGATAGATAGAATTTGCTCGCTTGGCGGCAAAATACATTATCACACTAAATTTCTCTCTCCCGTTATTTCCGGGCAAAAAGTAGTTGCCGTGAGGACCGACAAGGGTGAATATCCTTGCGGTGCGCTCATTCTTGCCGTTGGTCACAGCGCGAGAGATACCTACGAAAATCTGCTTTCGGGCGGCTTCGTCATTGAGGCAAAGTCCTTCTCGGTCGGTATGCGAATCGAGCATTTGACCGAGGATATCGACCGCGGAATGTACGGTGATCTGGCAGGTGATGAGAGACTGGGGCATGCAGAGTACGCACTCTCGCACGATACCAAGAATCGCGGAACCTATACCTTCTGTATGTGTCCGGGCGGCGAGGTTGTTGCTGCAGCCAGCGATGAAGGCGGTGTTGTCGTCAACGGAATGAGCTACCACGCTCGTAGCGGAAGGAATTCAAACAGTGCCGTTGTGGCAACGATTTTCCGCGAGGACTATGGCGCGACGCCTCTTGGGGCAATCGAGTTCCAGCGTAATATCGAAAGACTTGCTTATAAAGCGGGCGGCGGTGAATACTGTGCTCCGATAATTACCGTTGGCGACTTCCTTAGCGGAAGGCGGGGAAGCGAGCCGACGAGAATTACACCAACTTATATGAACGGCGAAAACGTAAGACTTGCCGACCCATACGATTTTCTGCCGAGTTACGTTTGCGACTCTATCAAAGGCGCGATTTCGGCATTTGATAAAAAGATAAGCGGCTTTGCCGCGAGCGATGCCATTCTTACCGGTGCAGAAACGAGAACGAGCGCGCCTGTCAGAATCATTCGCGACACCGACAAAAGAGTAGCAATAG
>CAYXAC010000026.1:0-10025 GCA_964463025.1 uncultured Ruminococcus sp. | reverse complement strand
GTCTGGGAACGAGAGCTGCAACAGAGTCGATAACTATAATGTCGATAGCACCCGAATTAACAAGTGTTTCGGCAATCTCGAGAGCCTGCTCGCCGCAGTCGGGCTGCGAAACGAGAAGGTTGTTGATGTCAACGCCAAGCTTCTTGGCATATACAGGGTCAAGCGCGTGCTCCGCGTCAATGAACGCAGCCTCGCCGCCCTGCTTCTGCACCTCTGCAATAACGTGAAGCGCAATAGTGGTCTTACCCGAGGACTCGGGACCGTAAATCTCGGTGATTCTTCCTCTCGGAATACCGCCGATACCAAGTGCAAAGTCAAGAGAAAGCGAGCCTGTCGAAACCGCAGAAACGTTGAGAGTGCTGTTCTCGCCAAGGCGCATAATTGAGCCCTTGCCGCACTCGCGCTCTATTCGCTGCATAACCGTTTCGAGAGCCGCCTTTTTATCATTCTTCGGCAATACTTCCTTTTCGACTGCCTTTTTTGCTTTTACTGCCATTTTTATATCTCCTAATAATTTATTTACTTTAGAATAGCTTTGCCGCGCCAAGCGGACGAATGTTAAGAGGTGTAGCCGCACCGTCACCGAACACCGAGTTCATAAGCGCGACGTAGCCGTCAAGATACTCGTTCCTGACGAACGCCTGTATAGTTCCCGCAAAGCCGCCGCCGTGAACGCGCCAGGCACAGCCCTTGCCCGAGAGATACCCTTCGGTTATCGCAAGCGCGAGCGAGAGTCCCTGATCACCAACGTTAAGAGTCGTATACACGTTCTGCAAATACTCAAAAGACGAGCGCCCCGACGCGAGAATAACCTCGCAGAACGCATCGGTATCACCCGACTTTATCGCATCTCTTGCTGCTTCAACACGCTCGTTCTCGCGAACGAAGTGGAGTGCGCGAAGAATCGCTCTGTCACCAACTCTCGCGCGAAGCTCGGTGGCTCTCGCCAAAATATCTGCCTCGGTAATGCCGCGCAAAACAGGGGCGCCGAAGAACTCCGCCACAGACTTCATCTCGGCAGGAACCGAGGCGTAATCTGCATTAAGGCTCGCGTGATTGCCGCCCGTGTTGACGATGCAAAGCGAGTATCCCGCACCGTAAAGCGAGAAGTCGACCGACTCGACGATGGGTGATGAATTATTCTCAAAATCTATATAAACGAAGCCGCCAACCGCGCACGCCATTTGATCCATAAGACCGCAGGGCTTGCCGAAATACACGTTCTCCGCATACTGCGCGTGCTTCGCTATTTCCTGATTATCTATCCTGCCGCTGTTATAGAAATGATTGAAAATACTTCCAATCATAACCTCAAACGCCGCAGACGAGGAAAGTCCGCTTCCTTTGAGCACCTCGGTGCAGGTGTAGGTGTCAAATCCACCTATTTCGTGACCAGCCTTAACGAGCGAATGAGCCATTCCGGCAATCAGCGCACGCGAGGTGAATTTCCTAAAATTCGCGGGAACCGAAACGTCGGAAAGCTTGATAGTATCTAAAGGATACTTCTCCGAGCAGAATCTGACGACTCCGTCGTCATTTTTCGCCGCAACAGCAACGATGTCGCGGTTTATCGCGCCTGCCATAACCTTGCCGCAGTTGTGGTCGGTGTGATTGCCGACTATCTCACTCCTGCCGGGTGTCGAAAATATAGCAATATCTCTCTCGCTGCCGAATCTTTCAACAAAGGCATCTATCGCCTCGATAAATCTGACCCTCGTCGCATCTATATCCGCATAGAGCGCGGAATATCTTTCGAGTCCACCGTTGTTCAAGAGATTTATAAGCTCGTTTGGCTTCATTGTCCGATCCCCTCCCTTGCGCTAAAGTCGCGAATAAGCTCCTCGCAGGCAAGCTTTGCCTCGCCGAGAATATCGTCGAAATTCCTCATACCACCGTCATCACGGTCGACGTAAATCACCCTAGCTCCCTCTTCGTGACGGAACCAGGTGAGCTGGCGCTTGGCATATCTGCGCGAGGCGAGCTTCAGATTTTCCACCGCCTCGTCAAGCGTGATGCTGCCGTCAAGATACTCGATAAGCTCCTTGTAGCCTATCGCCTGAGCAGCCGTCGTACCAAAGGCGTTCGCTCGGTAGAGCGCTTCGACCTCGGGAAGCAGTCCCTCCCCCATCATAATGTCCACGCGCGAGTCAACGCGAGAATAAAGATTATCTCTATCGTGAAAGTCAAGAGTTATCATTCCAATGTAGATTTCGGGCACAGAAAGCAAACTTTGCTTGTCAAAATCCGTCTTTGTGCGTCCCGTTTTGTCATATATCTCAAGCGCGCGGATAACACGCTTGACGTTGTTCTTGTGAATTTTTTCTGCTGAATCGGGGTCTACCGCGCGCAGTCTTTCCCAGAGCGCCGTAATGTCGTCATCGGTCTTGATAGAGGACAAAATTGCCTCTCTGTACTCGGGGTCACTGCCGGGAACATCCGTACCTGCCGAGCGCATAAGCGAGTCAATGTAAAGCCCCGTACCGCCAACGAAAAGAGGAGTTTTCCCTCTCGATGTAATTTCCTCGGCACACTTGATTGCCGACTCTCTGTAGGACTCGACGCTGTAATTCTCGCTCGGCGAAAGAAAATCTATCAGATAATGCGGCACTCTGGCACGCTCCTCTGACGTAGCCTTTGCCGTACCTATATCCATACCGCGATAGACCTGCATAGAGTCGCAGGAAATAATCTCGCACCCAAGACACTCGGCAAGCGAGAGCGAGAGCGCGGTCTTACCCGACGCGGTAGGGCCTGTAATCGCCAGGGAAAATATCATTTAAGAGTCTTCTCCTCTATCCAACCGATAATGTCGGCAAATACCTCATCTCTGTTGGTTTCGTTAAATAATTCGTGGCGCGCGCCCTCATAGAGCTTGAGGTCAACCTTCGCACCGTTCGCCTTGAGATTATCGTAAACGTAGCGCACACCCTTGCCGAAATCACCGACGGGGTCGCGGTCACCGCTGATAACGAGTGCGGGGAGCGACTTCGGGAAATTCTCATACCATGCCTTCGTATTTACCTCACCGAGCATAGCAAAAAGATCGCCGTAGCCCGACAGGGTAAATATGAAATTAGTGCGCTTGTTATCGGGTCTGTCAGCCACCATAGAGCCGTCACGTGTGAGCCACGCACCCTGTCCCTCGGACTTATCAAAGGCGTTGTTATATCCGCCCTCTGCAAGCGAGCGAACGAACTTGCTACGCGCTCTCTCACCGTATATGAGCTTCATAATCTTGATAACTGCCTTGCCAAAGGGAATGGCGGGATTCGGGCCCGACGTGCCGTGAATAATAACGGCGTCGATGCTGTCCGAATACTTCTCGGCATATAGTCTGGAAAGGAAGGAGCCCATGCTGTGACCTAAAAGCACGAGAGGAACACCGGGGAACTCCGTGCGAAGAATATCACTCATTTTTTTGAGGTCGTCAACGACGTAGGAGTAGCCGTTCTTCGAGGCGAAGAAGCCGTAATCCTCGTCGATCGCCACGCTGTCTCCGTGACCGAGATGGTCGTTACCCGCGAGGACAAAGCCCGCCTCGGTAAGAGCCTCGGCGAGCAGCTTGTATCTGCCTATGTAATCGATCATTCCGTGAGCTATCTGCACCACTCCTCTTACTTCCTTGCCGTTTGGCACGAAAAGCTCGGCGTGTATAGTATTTTTGCCGTCACTCGACGGGAAGGTGATATCTCTGTGAATGTAACTCATTCCATCCTCCAAAATTTGATTACTGAACGACCTTCATAACCTCTGCAACCTCATCTGCAGTGGGAATAGAGGATGCCGCACCAACGCGAGAAATGGCAATAGCGCCTGCTGCGTTGGCATACTTGATAGCCTCTCTGATGTCACCCGAGTGAAGATACTCGAGGGTGAGAGCCGCTGTGAATGCATCACCTGCCGCAGTGGTGTCAACCACCTTGCCGGTCTTTAATGCGGGGAAAGTATTGTAGCGCTTGCCGTCGTAGAGGAATGCGCCCTTTGCACCCTGCTTGATAACTATATACTTCGCCTTAACCTTCTTGGCGATAGCAAGAGCCGCGCGAAGCGAGCTTTCCATACTGTTAGGCATAATACCTGTAAGCTCGAACGCCTCTGCCTCGTTGGGAGAGAATATCTCAATCTCGGGCAGCTTCTCGAGGTCAAACTCCTTGTTCGCGGGAGCTGCGTCAATGAAGATCGGAATGCCCTTCGAGGAAGCAACCTTTGCCGCGTTTACAACCATCTGGAAGGGAATTTCAAAGCCGAGATAAAGCGCATCGGGATTGCACTCGAAGGCCTCGAGAATGCACTCGGTGGTAATATGATTGTTAGCGCCGGGATAAACGATAATTCTGTTAGATCCGTCACCCTCTCTCATTACGACCGCAAGGCCGGTGGGGTTATCGTGGTCAACCTTAACACAGGCGGTGTTAAGACCTATTTCCTTGTAGTAATTATAGAGCTTCTGACCATGCACGTCAGCACCGAGCTTTGCGCACAGAACGCAGTCCGCGCCAAGACGCTTGAAGGCAATAGCCGCATTTGCGCCCTTTCCGCCGGGTATGTAGGCAACTCCGCCGTCGTCAACTACGGTTTCGCCACTTTCGGGCATCTTATAGAAATTCATTGAGAAGTCCATATTCGCGCTTCCAATGACCAAAATCTTTTTTGTAGACATATTTTTCTCCATTCCGCCAAAATCGGCTCTTTATTTTGTTAAGAAAGTTTGTAAACACCTGCACCCTTGACTATCTCACTCGCAAGTGCTGCCTCTCTGCCTCGGCAGGTAAAGATAAAGCTCTGACAGCCCTCGTCGGCAAGATACTTTACAGCACGCATCATAGCGCTCGCTCTCACGTTGTCCTGATGTGCAAAACTCTCGTCGAAGCAAATCGGGGGCTTCTCGGGATAGAGCATATCAATAAGCGCCGCACGAACAGCAATATACGCCATATCCTTCGTGCCGCCCGAGAGGAAGTCGATAGACCTTTCCTCGCCCGATTTGTCGGTGAAACTGAGCTTGAGTCCGTCGGAAACGTCGAAGGAATTATACTTCTTGTCGGTCATAATCTCCATTATTCGAGTAGCATACTCGGCAAGTCTGGGAGAAATCTCCTTGCGCAGATTATCGGTTGCGCTGTTGATTGCGCCAAGAGCGATAAAGAGCGCTTTGTGCTTCTGTTGCATATCCTCTCTGCGAGTCGCAATAGAGTCGATTCTCGAGTAATATTCACCGGGGTCGCCCGCGCGGTTCTTGAGCAGCATAAGCTCGTTCTCAACGTCAAAGGCGAGTTTGTCTTCCTCGGCAATTCTTGCCTTGGCGGTTGCGATGCCGTTGATAATTTCGTCGTGATTTATGCCCGAGAGCGCCTTTCTCTTGAGAGGCGACACCTGCGCGCGCACGTCAATCTCGCTCTTGTCGGCAAGGTTGCGGCGAATCTCACGAACGGTGATTTCCATATTATTCTTCTCGTCGAGAAGCTCGTTCTTTTTCTTAACGAAACTCCGTGCGCGCTCCTCAAGGGCATCAAGGAACTCGCCAAATTCCGAATCGGGAGCACTCTCGCCCCACTTCTCGATAAGTATATTAAGCTCGCGCTTGGAGTTCTCGTATCTATCACGCGCACTCATCATAGCAAGCTTTGCGCTCTCGGTAGCTGCCGCCATAGCATCTCTCTTGTATCTTGCGTCGGCAATAACCGCTATCTTACCCTTGAGGTCATCGAAGGTCGAGGTGTTGAACTCGCTCTCAAGCGCTGTGAGTGCCTTGTTGCCCGTGATAAGCTCATAGACGTAATAGCCGCCCACGCCTAACGCCGCAAGTCCGAGTATGCCAAAAAGCACCTTGCCTACTATCATATCCGAGCCTGCCGCCACTATCTCAAAGACGACAGCCGCAAGCATAACGAGTGCCGCAAGTATGGAGAAAACGGTACCCAGCGTTATCTTCTTCTTCAATGCGGTAGCACGCTTAATAATCTCCTCCTCACCGCCAAGCTCGTCAGCGAGCGCAATAGCATTCTCAATCTCGTGAGTAATTCCCACCGCCGCCTTCTGCGAATTGTAGTACTCCTGCGCGTCGCCATACGTGTGATACGCCTCGTTCCAGCCTTTGCGCGCTACGACAAGGTCGATGAGATACTTCTCGTCGGGGCAGAAGTTTTTGCGAGTATTTTCCTCAATAAATCTCTTGTAGTTCTCTGCCTTCTCCGCGCACTCTTCCTCAAGCTCGTGAAGACGGTCGAAGGTCTGAATGAGCATTGCGTTGTTATATGAGCTATCGAGGTTGTAGAGCTGGAGCTGTTTGCTCTCTGCATCCTCACGGCGAGTGCGAATCTGGCAAAGCTCTGTTTCCTTCGCAAGAATCATTCTGTTGTCCGTATTGCTGGCGTTCAGCTTTTCCTCAAGCGAACGCTCTTTTTCCGCAAGGTCAATAATAGCACCGCCGGTGCCGCCCTCATGATAGAGCGCCTGCATTTTGTCGGCAATTCTCGCCGCCGCACGCTGCTTGTTAATCATCTCGCTGCCCGAGAAGATAATATTCTCGATAGACTGCTTGACTGAACCCTCATTGATGCTCGAATCGCCTATCTGTCCGATAAACGCGGTATTGTCAAAGAGCTCGCCGTCAACACCGAAGAACACCTCGCCTGCGGCAAGCTTGCCGAACACAGGTGCGCCGGTTTCGGCATCAACGATAGAGGTTTCCTCACGGTAACTCTGGCGCTCGCCGTTATCTACCGGAACGGTTGAACGGTTGATGACGTATCTCTTACCGTCGACTCTGACGTACATTGAGCCTGCAGCCATACCCGTCTTCCAATTTATTCTGCGCTTTCTCTCGCTGATTTCCTCGTCGTTTTCGTTATCAAATCCGAAGAGCATATAGCGAATAAAGGCGGCTATCGTGCTCTTACCCGACTCGTTCTCACCCTCAATGACGTTTACCTTGTCGGAAAACTCGAGTGTCTTTTCGGTGATTCGTCCGAAACTTTTTATAACGATTTTCTCTATTATCATAGGATTCGTCCTTTCCTAAATATATTTGTGCTAAAAGGGTCATTTGCTCTTGAAATAAATAAAAATTTATGATAAAATATTAAAAAATATATTTTACCAACATTATTATACACCACAAATACGCATTTTTCAAGAGGAAAGATAAAATGTTTTGCAAAAAAAACGAAGTTTACAGAGGCAGAGCCGCGACGGTGATTTCGGGGCTCGGGAATATGGGTCTTCGCGACACGCTCGAGTGCGGTCAGGCGTTCAGGTACGAATGTATTGCGGACGAGGAGGGTTACGTCGAATATCTCACGGTTGCCTATGGCAAAATTATCAACGTTGCTCAAAGAGAGGCGGGCGAGCTGATATTCTTTGGTGAATGGGACGACGAATACGAAAGTACCGTCAGTCGCTACTTCTCCCTCAATACCGATTACGAGAAAATCCGACTTGACATAATCTCACGCACCGACTCCGAATGGCTAAAAAGAGCCGCCGAGTGCGCGAAGGGTATCGTCATACTGCGTCAGGAGCCTTGGGAAACGCTCTTTTCGTTCATAATTTCACAGAATAACAACATACCGAGAATAAGAAAAATCATTCGTCTGATATGCTCGGAGTATGGCGACAATCTCGCTATCTCGTCGGGACTTTCCGCCTGTCCTCTCGGAAGGTGCGAGGGGGAGCCCAACGAGCAAAAATGCGCGGGCTGCGGCATATGCTTCTCCTTCCCTACGGCGAGCGAAATTCTCGCAAATCCCGAGGGCCTTCTGCTATCTCACCCGGGATTCAGATATAAATATCTGATTGACGCTGCAGAACGCGTTGAGTCGGACGAGGTCGACCTCGTGGATATTGCAAAAACCGCAAGCTACGGCTACACTCTTGAGAGGCTGAAGCAAATCAAGGGAGTGGGCGACAAGGTAGCATCCTGCACCGCGCTGTTTGGCTTCGGCAACCTAGAGGCGTTTCCCATTGACGTGTGGATGAAGCGTGCGATTGACGACTACTTTGACGGCTCACTCGACCCCGAGTCGCTCGGCGACTACGCAGGCGTCGCACAGCAGTACATCTTCCACTATATCCGCAACCTTGAGAGCAAGGAGGGTTAAATTTTTAAGTCAGGCAAGCTAAAATAACGCAAAATCCGCACTTTGACGTCTTTCGAGTCATTGTGCGGATTTTTTGTGCTAAAATGAGAAAAAAGGACGGGTAAAAAATGAATATGTTCGACGAAGCTCGCTCATACGAATGTATGCTAAAAATGCGAAAAATAACCCAAAAGCAGCTCGCTGCCTCGCTCGGCACAACTCAGTCTGCGATAGCAAATAAGCTCCGACTTCTGCGCCTTGACGAGAGGGTGCAGGAGAGGATCGTCGCGGCAGGCCTCACCGAAAGGCACGCAAGAGAGCTGCTTCGGCTCGAGAGTCCCGACGAGCAGATAGCGATAATCGAAAGGGCGGAAAACGAGCGACTCGGGGTGGCGAGATGCGCAGCGCTTGTGGATATTATATACAGCAAAAAAGCGCCCGAAAGAATAGGCAAAGCAGAAAGGCTCTCGGCAACAGACGCCTTTCTCGACAGCGTAAAAAAATCCGCCGAAATTCTCTCCTCTCTTGGCATTGACGTTGGACGCACGGAGAGCCATCGCGGAAGAAAAATTTATCTTACAATATGTATAACAGAGAGCGAATAATCGCATTTTTGCCCACTTTTTGACTACCATATTTTACATTTTAACAAGAAAATCTCTCCCCAAAGCTTGTTTGGGGAGAGATTGTTTTTTTAATCTTTGCCTGTATTTATAACCGTCACTTGTGCTATATCGCCGCAGGACTCACACTTATAGTAGCCGTTCCCGGTCATACCAACGGCAGGCGCAGAGTTGCCGGCAAAATACTTGATCGCATCAAGCGAGGAATCGTAATATCCGTTCGCATCGCAGAGCGTTTCGGCACTCACGACCTTGCCCGAATTGTCCTTGATCGTATGAGATCCAAGCTCCAGCTTGCCCATAAATGTGATGCTGGTAGAGCTGCTCGATCCGACGGGAGTGTAGAAGAATACGTATTCAGCCACACCGTAATCACAGCAGGTGGACTGACTGATTACACGAAGGATAGCGAGGTTTCCTGCCGAGAGATCAAGAGTGGTTTCGGAATAATTACAGTCGCTCGAATTCTTGACGCACTTGTAGGTCAGGGTGTTTTCGTCTAGATCATGCACATATTCGAGAGTGTGAGATGCAGGGATAATCTCGCTGTCCTGCACTCCGCAGGACGAGCACTTGTAGAGCTTGTAGCCGCTTGTCGCACATCCTGCGGCAACGGTGGAATACTCCTTCATAGTGTGGTGCTGTATTGCGGTCACCTGAGATACCTCTCCGCAATCTGCACAGCGATAGTTTGCCGCAGCGGTATTACCACAGGAAATGCTGCCACCTGCAAAGAGATTTATAGCATCGAGGGCGTAATCGTAATAGCCGTTATCGTCGGTGATGGTCCACGCAGGAATCTTTTTGCCGTCGTTGTCGATTATCGTATGACCGACGGTGAGGGTCGTGGTCTTGTACTGCACGGGTGTGCCGCCCACAGTCCAGCTGTGCGTTATCTCACCAGCCTTTTTGCAGGTTGCGGTTTTGGTAGTGTAGCTGTACGAACCCTTGTCAATCTTGCCCTCGGCAACCACCAGACTGCATCCCGAGTTCTGACATCCGCCGCTTGCAACAGCGGTAGAAATATCGTCACCCGTAATCGTAACCGTCCAGCCAACGTTATGATACTTATCGAGCGATTCCTCGCCCGTCTGCTCGGTCAGCTTGTAGGAGCAATACTTGCAGGGCTTGGTTACGCTGCCCTGCTGCTGACAGGTCGGAGATACTACGGTCCACTTATCCGAGCTCTCATAGTGATGAGGTCTGACGTAAACCGACGAGGGCACCGCCGTACCGCAGGAGTCGCAGAAATAGTATCCACCGGCAATGTTACCGCAAACAAGCTGAGTCTGATTAATAACGGTAACACCATTGCCGTAATCGA
>CAYXAC010000025.1:0-10391 GCA_964463025.1 uncultured Ruminococcus sp. | reverse complement strand
CAACGGACTCATAACGACCATAGCCTGGGGACTCGACGGCAAAATCACCTACGCACTTGAGGGCTCGGTGTTCGTATGCGGTGCGGCAATCCAGTGGCTGCGCGACGGAATGAAGCTAATCGAGTCTGCACAGGACAGCGAGTACTACGCAAGAAAGGTGCCCGACTCGGGCGGTGTGCTTGTCGTTCCCGCCTTCTCGGGACTCGGTGCTCCGTGGTGGGACCCTTACGCAAGAGGAGTTATCATTGGTATAACACGCGCGACAACGAAATACCACGTCATTCGCGCAACGCTTGAGAGTATGGCCTATCAGACTGCCGACGTCATTTCGCTGATGGAGGAGTCCTCGGGAATAAAAATAAGCGAGCTCGCAGTCGACGGCGGTGCAGCGCAGAACAATCTTTTGCTATCCTTCCAGTCGGATATACTCGGCATTCCGGTTGAGAGGCCCAAGTGTGTTGAAACAACCGCCCTTGGTGCTGCCTATCTTGCAGGACTGTCCACAGGTGTTTATTCCTCGCTTGACGATATAAGGAAAAACCGCAAAACCGACCGAGTTTTCACACCCGAGCGCGACCGAGCTTGGCGAGAGGAAAAGCATGCTAAATGGAAAAAGGCAGTCAAGCGCAGCCTTGACTGGGTAGAATAATTTTAAAACAAAGCAAATAAAAAGCAGTGAGCTAACTATTCCGATTGCACACTGCTTTTTCCTTAATTTCAGGGTTGTTTGCTAACAAGAATTTACTTTTTCGGGTATTTTACTGTTCTGTTAAAAGATTTGCAAGGCGCGCAAAATCCTCAGTCGAAAGTCGCTCACCGCGTATTTTTTCATCGAAGCCGAGAGTACCGAGCGACGAAACGAGCTGCTCCTTCGTTATGCCAAGGGGCTTTGAGGAAACTGCGTTTACAAGCGTTTTTCTCCTCTGCTCGAATGCCGCCTTGATAAGATTTCTGAAAAGCTCCTCGTTCTTCAGCGTATATTTGGGCTCGGGATAGAGGTCTATTCGCACGACGGCACTGTCAACCTTCGGTTGAGGTATAAAAGAGCCCGCGCTGACCTTAAAGAGCCGCCTTACCGTGCCGTAGTAGCCGAGCACTGCCGTAATTGCACCGTAGTCGGAACTTCCCGCCTTTGCCGAGAGCCTTTGGGCAACCTCGTTTTGCACCATAACCGTTATTGAGGAAAACCTCACTCCCGACTCAAGAAGGCGCATTAGTATCGGTGTCGTAATATAGTATGGAAGATTAGCACAAACAGACACGCTCATTCCGTCGGAATAGCTTTTAACAAGCTCCTTTAGGTCAACCTTCATTACGTCGTCGTTGATAACGGTGACGTTGTCGTAATCCGCAAGTGTTTTTTTGAGAACAGGTATCAGTCCCTTATCAATTTCTATGGCAACCACGCGCCTGTAGCGAAGCGCAAGCTCCTGGGTAAGGCAGCCAATACCAGGTCCAATCTCGATTATAAGGCTATCCTGACTGTCTGCACAGTTATCGGCAATGTCCTCGGGGATAATTCTGTTTGTCAAGAAGTTCTGCCCGAACTCCTTTCTGAAGCTGATGCCGGCATCAGCCATAACGCTTTTTATAACCGAAAGATTACATAAATCCATAAATCAGCCTCCAAAAAACTAAAATAGCAAAAGCTATTTATTCTTAATACAAAGCTAAGAAAGCAAAATTTTCGCATAAAAAATAAAAGCACTTCCACTGGAAGTGCTTACGATGGAGCTGGTGACCGGACTCGAACCGGTGACCTGTTGATTACGAATCAACTGCTCTACCAACTGAGCCACACCAGCAATTACCTTGTTATTGTATCATTTTTATATCGGTTTGTCAAGTGTTTTTTGAAAAAACTAAAATTGTTTTGTCCTGCACCGTTTTAGCGGTGCAGGACTTTCTTATTTGAGCTTATAAATCAGTCTGCGTATCATATCAAACGGAATCACACTCGATGCAAGCAAAATCACGAAGGATAGCTCGTGGAACATAAGGGGCACGCATCTGAAAAGCTCACCGCCAAAATATATCATACATATTTGTATAACGGAGATTAAAAGCATTATGAGTATAAACGGCTTATTCTTCCCTATGTTCGATAATATCCAAAGTCGCTCGCACCTTGCCGAGAAGCAATTAAAAATACCTGCAAAAATAAAGAGTGCATAGAACGCGGTATAAAACCTATCGGGCGATTGCCTTACTACGTACATATCTCGTACCACGGGTGAGGCTAGAAATACTATGCAGAGTATAAGAGTATACGCACCCGTGATGAATATATGATGCAAAACCTCGCGTGAAAGTATCGGCTCGTCGCGCCGCTTTGGCTTCTCGTGCATATAATAGTCGAGCGCGGGCTCGCCTGCAAAGGCAAGACCACCGAGAGTATCCATAATGATATTAACCCAGAGCATCTGAATTATCGTTATTGGCGTATCTATGCCGATGAACTGACCGATAAGCGAAACTCCACAGGCAGCCAGATTCATAATAAGTTGGAAGGTGATAAACTTTCTTATCGATTTGAAAATAGTTCTGCCGTAAAGAATAGTTTTTGATATTGCCGTAAAGCTACTATCAAGAATCACGATGTCAGACGCACTTTTAGCAATATCCGTACCGCTTCCCATAGCGAATCCTACGTCGGCAAGCTTGAGGGAAGGTGCATCGTTGATGCCGTCACCAGTCATACCTACCACTAAATTCGACTCTCCTGCCAAACGCACTAGTCGTGTTTTATCCTGCGGAAGCGCGCGTGCAACAACACGTATCTTAGGTAAAATTATCTTTATTTCCTCATCGGTCATTTTGCGAAGCTCGTCACTGGTAACCACCGTGTGACCCGCCCTCTTGTTAAGAATTCCGCATTCCGCGGCAATAGCCGAGGCGGTTTCCTTACTATCACCCGTTATCATCACAATCTGTATGCCTGCGCGTGTTACTAGCCTAACCGACTCCTCTACGCCGTCACGTATTTTGTCCTTCATAATAATAAGCGCGATGAGGGTGAGGTTATCAATATTCTTTCCCTCGGCGGCGGCAACGGCTATAACTCGCTCACCTCTGCCAACGGCATCATAATATTCGGAATAAACCTTTCGCGAGTCAAAAAGGCTACGCTCGCCATTTTCACAGACAGCATATTTGCAAGCACCCAAAATCAATTCTGCCGCACCTTTTATCAACGAAATACCATTTTTGAAGCAGACAGACGACATCTTTCGCTCACTACTAAACGGAAGCTTTGTGAGCACCTGATACTCCGGGGTAGGCTCTTCATCGAAGAATTCGTATACAGCTCTTTCGGTTGCATTACCGCCCGTAAGTTCGCCACCCAGCGAAACGATATCGGTATTATATTTGGCAGAAACATTCAGTAATTCAAATATCTTTCCCGACCTTTTAAGAGCTGAAAGCGTTTTGTAGCTATCCGATGCTGTAACAATTTTTTCAACCTGCGGTCTGCCGTAGGTTATTGTTCCTGTCTTGTCGGTAAACAAAATATTCATAGAGCCTGCGGTTTCTATTCCAACAAGTTTTTTGACTAAAATACTGTCTGACAGCATTTTTTTCATATTCGCTGACAGAACAACGGTTATCATCATGGGCAGCCCTTCTGGCGCTGCAACTACAACCACAGTTATCATTAACGTCAAGGCGCGAATTAATGTGCTGAATAAATTTTGTACGTCAGTCAAAGATGCAATTATTTGTTCTGCCTCAAAATTATTATCCAAAACAAAGGAATTGAATAAAAATGTTATACCAACTACAGCGGCAATTACATATCCGATTCTGCTGATTTGGGTGGCTAATTTTTCGAGTCTAAGCTTGAGTGGGCTGACTCTCGTTTCGGTCTGCACATCCTTTGCAACCATGCCGTAGTAGGTCTTACCACCGACTCGTTCAACCTTCATAATAGCATTTCCGTCGGTTATCACCGAGCCGCGAAAAACTCTCGATTTGGACGTCAAATCCCAGCCGTCGTCGTTCCCCGTCGTTTTTACACACTCTGCACTCTCTCCGTTCAGAGCTGACTGATCCACGCTGATTTTGCCGCTTATAATTCTTCCGTCGGCTTGTATTTTTTCACCAACTGAAAGGTACACTATATCGCCCACAACAATCTCGGGCACCGTTATTTTTGTTATGCAATTGTCACGCAGAACGCTCACCGGGCTATTGTTGCTATCCGCTTCCAGCTTTTCAAATGCTCTCTCGCTTCGATATTCAGATGCAGTAGAAACAGTGGTGGAAAGCAAAATAGCAGCGATAATTCCGCCTATCTCCACAAAGTTGCAATGTCCAAAAGTAAATACTATCTGTACTCCGAGAGCAATCATTAGTATTCTGATTATTGGGTCAGAGAGATTTTCAACGAACTTGCTGAAAAATCCCTTGTTCTTCTCTCTTTGTAAACTGTTATCTCCGTGTATTTCGAGCGATCTTTTCACCTCGTCGGCAGTCAGGCCTTTAATTCCTCGCGTCATTTTATTCTCCCATCACGCATTATTTATCTAAATATATGAGCAAGGCTCGAATAAAATGAAAAAAAAGAACCGCCAATTGTCCCAAAAGAGAAAATTGACAGTTATTTTTTATGGACCCGCGAGGCCGTGTAAAGTAAGCTTTAACCCGGTCTGACCAGGTGGGTGTCCTCTCTGCCACTTTGCGCTTCCAACATCCGCTGATGAGAGGGTCACCATTTAAGGCAAGCGCCCTCGGCGGGAGGCCTGCATCCCGATAGCAGAAGTTTATCCGGACTCCCTTGCAATGTGTGTAGGTTCAAATATCACAATATCACGCACCACGCAGGAAATATTCAATTTAAGCGTCGTAGTCAACCTCGCCGAAGAGGAGATCATTGAAGTAGTCCTCAACCTTCTCAAACTCATCGTCATCGTCGATACTCTCAAGCACGAGGTCGTCACCGTCCTCGGTAACACGAAGAATAACGTACTCCTCGCACTCCTCGTCCTCTGCAGGAACAAGCGCGAAGTAAAGCACTTCGTCTATGGTCGCTCTTGCGATAAGCTGGAAATCAAGCTCCTCACCTGTTTCCTCATCAGTAAGAGTGTAAACGATATCACCAAGCTCGTCTACTTCTTCCTCGTTAATGTTCTTCTCAATATCAGACATTGTAAAACTCCTATCTATCGTAGTGATTATATTTTACATTATATTATAACTATTGTCAAGTGTTTTTTATATTAACTCTGTAATTATCGAATTACTAACGTAAAATCCCTTCTCCGTTAAGGCGATCCTATCCTCCGACTGTATTAGATACCCCGAGTCAATTAAACTACCGAGTTTTTTCTCTCTGCCAAGAAGAAAATCCTCTCCAAAAGTTTCTTTATATTTGGAAAGCGAGAATCCCTCGCGGAGTCTAAGTCCAAGCATAATAAGCTCGCAAGCTGCTGTCGCTCTGTCAACCTTTTCTTCTATTATACCGCGTTCTCCCGCAAGATATGCATATCTGTCTGTCGTGTTGCCGTATCTTTTGCCACCGAAGTAAGAATGAGCCGCAAGACCTACTCCGATATACTCATCGCAGTGCCAATACTTAAGGTTGTGGCGGCACTCATGGCCTGCTTTCGCATAATTCGATATCTCATAATGCAGATAACCATGATCACGAAGAAAATCCGCCGCGAGATAGTACATATCGCACTCCTCGTCCTCGGTTGGCATACGATAATCGGATATACACTCGTAAAGCGGAGTTCCCTCCTCAAGTATCAATCCGTAGACCGAAATATGCTCGGGCGAAAGGTGCACAACCTTATCAAGCGTCGAAAGAAAGCTATCCTTGGTCTGCTCGGGAATACCGTACATTAAGTCGACATTGATGTTTTCTATTCCAAATTCACGCAGAAGCTGATAGGACTCAAGGAATTCCTCATAGGTGTGAATTCTGCCGAGAGCTGCGAGCTCATTTCCGTTTGCCGACTGAAGTCCAAGGCTCACACGATTAACACCCGCACTAATATAAGCGGAAAGATTCTCACTTGTAAGTGTCTTTGGATTTGCCTCAATTGTAAACTCAATACCATCTGCAAGAATAAATGCTTTGCGTATATGATCTAAAATATTTTCGAAGTCCGCACCCGATAAAAGCGAAGGTGTGCCACCGCCCCAAAAAATGGTATCTAGCGTAATTTCTTTGTCCGCGTAGCCGTCTATCTCTCTGCAAAGCGCATCAATATACTCGCGTCTTTTGGGAAAATCGGCACTTATATAAGAGCAGAAATCGCAATATGCACATTTTCTGACACAAAAAGGAATGTGAACGTAGAGTCCTATCGACTTAGCTTTCATCATCAAGACGAAGAACTGCCATGAACGCCTCCGGTGTAACCTCAACGCTGCCGAGCTTACGCATTTTCTTCTTACCTTCCTTCTGCTTTTCAAGCAGCTTCTTTTTTCTCGTAATATCGCCGCCGTAGCACTTGGCAAGCACATCCTTGCGCATTGCCTTTACGGTCTCACGCGCGATAATCTTCGAGCCTATTGCCGCCTGAATCGGAATTTCGAAGAGCTGACGCGGAATATTTTCCTTCAGCTTCTCTGCTATTCTTCTCGCTCTCGAATAAGCACGATCCTCAAATACAATAAATGAAAGCGCGTCAACAACCTCGCCGTTTAGCATAAAGTCCAGTTTGACAAGTTTCGAGGACTTATATCCTTTTAGCTCATAGTCGAGAGACGCATAGCCTTTCGAACGGCTCTTGAGCGCATCGAAGAAATCGTAGATAATCTCGTTAAGAGGTAATTCATAGTGAATCTCGGCACGCTCGGTATCGATATATTTCATATCAATAAAGGTACCGCGCCTGTCCTGGCAAAGCTCCATTACTCCACCGATATACTCCGATGGAGTGATAACGGTTGCCTTCATTATCGGCTCGTAGGATATGCCGATTTCATCGGGCGGTGGAAACTTCGAGGGATTGTCTATCATCACGGTCTCACCATTTTTAAGCTCAACCTTATAGATAACCGAGGGTGCAGTTGTAATAAGATCAAGATTGAATTCTCGCTCGAGTCGCTCCTCTATTATCTCCATGTGAAGAAGACCGAGGAATCCGCATCTAAAGCCAAAACCAAGCGCAACCGAGGTTTCGGGCTCGAATACAAGCGATGCATCATTAAGTTGTAGCTTCTCGAGCGCCTCACGAAGATCACCGTAGCGCGCACCGTCTGCAGGATAAATACCTGCATATACCATCGGGTGAACGTCTCTAAAGCCCGGAAAAGCCTCGCTCGTGGGGTTGTCCGCATGGGTAATAGTGTCGCCTACACGAGTATCGCCAACCGTCTTTATTGAAGCGGTAATATAACCAACCTCACCAAGTGTAAGCTCGTCAGCCTTTTTGAGTCCAAAGGGCTCCATAGTACCGACCTCACAAACCTCAAACTCCGAGCCTTGCGCCATAAGCTTGATTTTGTCACCCGCCCTAACCTTACCGTCGATTACACGAATATAAACGACAACGCCAAGGTATGGGTCGTAATGCGAATCAAATATAAGTGCCTTGAGAGGTGCGTTAATATCACCCTCTGGTGCGGGAATATCGGTGACTATCTTTTCGAGTACATCTTCTATATTTATGCCATTTTTGGCAGATACTGCCGGGCAGTCCTCTGCAGGTATACCGATAATGTCCTCTATCTCGCGCCTTGCACCGTCAATATCAGCAGATGCAAGGTCGATTTTATTAATTACAGGAAGTATCTCAAGGTTATTGTCGATAGCGAGATATGCATTGGCAAGAGTCTGCGCCTCAACGCCCTGAGTAGCATCAACCACGAGCAGAGCGCCCTCGCAAGCAGAGAGCGATCTGGATACCTCGTAGCCAAAGTCAACGTGGCCGGGAGTGTCTATAAGTTTATAGATATACTCCTCTCCGTCGGAAGCGGTGTACGAAAGGCGCACTGCACGCGCTTTGATCGTAATACCCCTTTCTCTCTCAAGATCCATATTGTCAAGGATCTGATCCTCCATATCCCTAACAGCAACCGTTCTGGTCTTCTCAAGAATACGGTCGGCAAGAGTCGACTTACCGTGGTCGATGTGAGCAATTATTGAAAAGTTTCTAATATGCCTTTGTTTTTCGGTCACTTTTTTGTCCTATGAGGCTTATACCTCAGTCATCTTTCTTGAATCTTTCTCATAAAGCGCAACCTTTGCTTCAAGGCTCGCGCTGTCCTCGTCGTGAGCGAGAACATAAATCTTGATCTTAGGCTCGGTGCCGGAGGGACGAACGATAATCTTATCCTCATTTACAAGAGTGTAGTAAAGAACGTCGGAAGAGGGCTGACCGGTGGTGGTTACCGCGCCAGTCTGAAGATCCTTAACGCTGCCGTCCTTATAGTCGCCTGCACTCTTGACGGCAACTCTGCCGATAGAGGTGGGAATATTGTCACGAAGGTTCTGCATAACGCGCTTTCTGTTCTCAATGCCGTCAAGACCTTCCATATAAATATCAATAGTACGCTCGGAGTAAAGACCATAGGTCTTGTAGAGCGCCTCAAGAGCATCGGACAGAGTCATACCGTGCTTCTTGTAGTAAGCGGTCATCTCAAGGATCATCATAGAACCTTCAACCGCGTCCTTATCTCTTGCATAAGAGCCGAGAAGATAGCCGTAGCTCTCCTCAAATCCAAGAAGGAAGCCGTCCGCCTCGCCTCTTGCCTCGTAGTTCTTAATAACCTCACCAATGAACTTGAAGCCGGTCAAAACGTCGTGAAGCTTAACGCCGTTTTCGGTGGCGATCTTGTACGCCATATCGGTGGAAACAAGGCTCTTTACGCAATAAGCGTTTGCAGGAAGAATACCAAGGTCGCGTCTTGCCTTGATAACGTAATCAAGAAGGAGCGCTCCCATCTGGTTTCCACTGATGGTCTTGAAGGAGCCGTTCTCTGTTCTGGTCATAACGCCAACTCTGTCGGAGTCGGGGTCGGTCGCAATAACAAGGTCGGAGCCTACCTGATTTGCCAGCTTGATGCCAATCTCAAATACTGCCTCGTATTCGGGGTTCGGCTTGGCAACAGTCGGGAATTTGCCGTCGGGAGTCATCTGCTCGTCTACTGTGTAAAGATACTTAAGACCGACTCTCTTGAATACCTCGGGAACAAGTTTGTAGCCTGCGCCGTGAAGGGGGGTGTAAACTACCTTGAGGTCGTCTGCTACAGACTTAACAGCATCGGGATTTACCGCAGTAGCAAGAACTGCATCGAGATAAAGCTCGTCGAAATCCTCGTGAAGCTCAACGATAAGACCGCACTTAACGCCCTCGTCAAAATCCATAATTCCGCTGTTGTCAAGCACGTCGAATGCTGCTCTCTCGGCGGAAACAATCTTCGCCTGCTCGGGACTGATCTGCGCGCCGTCCTCCCAATAAGCCTTGTAACCGTTATACTCCTTGGGGTTATGGGAAGCCGTAATGTTAATACCCGCAAGAGTACCAAGCTTTCTTACTGCAAAGGAAAGCTCGGGAGTGGGACGGATATCGTCGAATATATAGGATTTAACGCCCGCGCCTGCAAGCACGCACGCACTTACGCGAGCGAACTCACGAGAGTGATTTCTG
Source organism: uncultured Ruminococcus sp. (assembly GCA_964463025.1). Classification (GTDB taxonomy): domain Bacteria; phylum Bacillota; class Clostridia; order Oscillospirales; family CAG-272; genus UBA1740. The sequence continues at coordinate 786 of CAYXAC010000025.1, read as the reverse complement.
GAATCGTATGCGATAGCAACACCGCGCTGCTCGCCGCCCTCTGCCTTAACAAGAGCTGCAATACCGCGAGTGGTCTGTGCTACGGTAAAGCGGTTCATGCATCCGATGCCCATATACATCGTCGAGCGAAGTCCCGCTGTACCAAAATCCATAGGAGCACTGAAGCGAAGTGCCTTTGCTTCCTCATCATTTGCAATAGAAGCAAGCTCCGCATTTTCCTCATCGTTAAGCACAGAGGATGCCAACCATTTTTCGTATTCTGCGTTGTAGTTATTCATGTCTGTTCCCTTTCTATTGATTATATTTTATTATTCAGCCATTTGCATAAGAGCACACGCAAGCTGATCGGGACAAGATGTTTCCTTAAAGCCGCATTTGATGCCCTTCGTTTTTTCAATTACGTCCTCGACCTTCATTCCAACAACGAGCGACGCAATTCCCTGCGTATTGCCCGCGCACCCACCGACGAATTTGCAGGACGTGACAATGCCGTCCTCTACATCAAGGAGTATTGTTTTGGAGCAAGTACCGCGAGTTTTGAATTCAATTGAAGTTTTCATTTTATTTTTCCTTAATTAAAATATTTTGAATTATTACACATCTATTCTATTATATAATATCATATAAAAAATAAAATTACAATAGAAATTTATTTTTTTCTTAAAAAGATATTGATTTTTCGAATTCTCTATGCTATAATAATTGGCGTGACGGACTTTTTTGTCCTCACATATGCCGGTATGGTGGAATTGGCAGACGCGTCGGACTCAAAATCCGAAGGTAGCA
>CAYXAC010000024.1:0-10418 GCA_964463025.1 uncultured Ruminococcus sp. | reverse complement strand
GGTTGATTTTCTCGCTTTTTGTAAAGAATTGTATACATTAACAGGCGGAAAGACCAATATTATGCTTGGCAGCGTGCTAAAATTGTGGCACGATGCGCGAGAGAAAGCAAACGACGATTTCGGTTATTTGAATCCCGATGAATTGCCTACCGGGGACGAGCTGCGGGCGGCAAATGAACACACCTCTATCGACTCGTTGATTATCGACGAGGAGGCGTGCACGGTATATATTTCTGATCCCAAGGCGTCAATTGACGTTGGTGCTATTGCAAAGGGTTATACGGTTGATATTCTGTACGACAGGCTTAAGGCAGAGGGAGCAGATTCGGTGGCGCTGAATATTGGCGGCAATATCCGTACTATCGGTCTGAAGTCGGGCGGTGAAATGTGGAAGTCGGGAATAACGAATCCCGACAAGGACGCAGATGACCCCATCAAGTGCCGACTCTCTATTGGTGATAATTCTATCGTTACCTCTGGTGATTACGAGAGATACTTCGTCGCAGGTGACAAGAAATATCATCATATCATCGATCCCGCAACGCTTATGCCTGCGGAATACTTTGCCTCGGTTTCTATCATCACAAAGAATAGCGGACTTGCCGATGCGCTCTCCACCGCACTGTTCTGTATGTCATACGAGGACGGGCTTGCGCTTGTCGAGAGTATTGGTGACATAGAAGTGCTTTGGATATATAAAGACGGAAGCATGAAGATGACCGACGGAGTAATTATAACGCAATAAAAAGAATTTGCGGCGCGATGGTAATTTGCTATCGCGCCGCAAGTTAGTTAAAAATATAACTATCGGTCTGCGTCTTGACATGGACATATTTTTGCGTTATAATAATAGGTGGTTTATATAAAATATATGAAAAATTGGCGCAAAATAATTTAATTTTAAGCATATTAACATGAAAATGGATGCCGTGCCAATTATTTCACAGCGAAAGGAAAGCTTTATGTTTGGGTTCAAATTTTTAGGAAATACCCGTATTCCGCACAACAAAAATACCGCGGAATACACCCCTGTTAAGATGACACCCCCGAGTGAAGTGCTATTGCCGATGTCACAGCATATCGGTGCGCCTGCCACCCCCATAGTTAAGGTTGGTGACGAGGTTAAGGTAGGTCAGCTTATCGCCGAGGCTTCGGGCTTCGTATCCTCTCCCGTGCACGCTTCCGTCTCGGGCAAGGTCACGAAAATTGAGAGTTATCTTCTGCCTAACGGCAAGGAGGTTCCCGCAATAAGAATTGAGAGCAACGGCCTTATGACTGTCGCAGATGAGGTCGCACCGCCCGAGGTAAAGGATCTTGATTCCTTTATCAACGCGGTTCGCGCGTCGGGTCTTGTAGGTCTTGGTGGCGCAGGATTTCCCACATCGGTTAAGCTTGATGCTGTAAAAAAGCTTGATATTAACACCATTGTTATCAACGGTGCGGAGTGCGAGCCTTACATCACCAGCGACACTAGAACTATGCTCGATAGACCAGAGGACATTTTTGACGGAATCGCTCTTCTCGAGAAATTTATTCCTTCGGTCACGAAATTCGTGTTCGGCATCGAGCGCAACAAGCCTAAGTGTATTGAGGAGATGGCGAGAATCTTCCAGGACAATCCCAAGGTGTCTATCGTTCCGCTTCCCTCGCTCTATCCTCAGGGTGCGGAGAAGGTGCTTATCTATAATACGACAAGACGAGTCGTTCCCGAGGGCAAGCTGCCTGCTGACGTTGGCGTACTTGTAATCAACGTAACCTCTCTTGCCGTTCTTGCAAATTATATTAAGACGGGTATGCCTCTTGTCGAGAAGTGCATCACCGTAGACGGCGGTGCGGTCAAGGAGCCGAAGAACGTAATAGCGCCCATCGGCGCTTCTATCCGTGACGTGCTTGAGTTTGCGGGAGTAGATACCGACGGCGTCGGCAAGGTTATCTTCGGCGGTCCTATGATGGGCTCGCCTGCCTACTCGCTCGATGAGCCTATCGGCAAGAGAACGAACGCGCTGACGGTTTATACGGCAAAGGATACTGTCGAGCCTGAGGCTACCGCCTGCATTCACTGCGGCAGATGCGTGGAGGCTTGTCCTATGGGACTCAATCCCACCGCATTCTCAAAGGCGCTCTCTCTTGGAACGGAGGATAAGATAGCAAGGCTTGAGGAATACAGCGTAAATCTCTGTATGGAATGCGGCTGCTGCTCCTACGTATGTCCTGCCGGACGTCCCCTCGTTCAGAATAACCGCCTTGCAAAAGCTGCTTTGAACAGCTACAAGGCACATAAATCCACACTTAAGTAAAGGAGATAGAATATGGAAAAATTGATTGTATCTACTTCTCCTCACGCTCATACCAAATCGACCACGCAGAAGATAATGGCAGACATGCTTATCGCTCTTTCGCCTGCCGCAATAGCGAGCGTGGTGCTCTTTGGCATCAAGGCGTTGCTTATCATAGCCGTATGCGTGGGCACTTGTGTAATTTCGGAATTCGTATTTAATATCATCGTTAAGAAAAAACAAACGGCGTGGGACCTTTCCGCCGCCGTAACCGGTCTTTTGCTTGCGCTTAACCTTTCGACCAAGGCTAACGTCTGGCACTGCGTTGTAGGCTCTGTATTTGCTATTATCGTGGTTAAGTGCCTCTTTGGCGGTATCGGTTGCAACTTCGCTAATCCTGCTATCACGGCAAGAGTATTTCTTCTCGTTGCCTTTATGGACATTGGCGGCGGCGCGATCACCAAATTCCAGGACGTTGATCTTATATCGAGCGCTACGCCCCTCCAGGCGATAAAGTCGGGCGCGATGGAGAACCTGCCGAGCATAACCGATATGCTTCTCGGTAACAGAGCAGGCGCTATTGGCGAGACCTGTATTATCGCTCTTTTGCTCGGCGGCATTTATCTGATTGCACGCAGAGTTATCAACTGGCACACACCCGTTATCTTTATAGGCACGGTGTTCCTGCTTTCGCTCGTTATCAAGCAGGATCTTACCATCGCTCTTTACGAGGTGCTTGGCGGCGGTCTTGTCCTGGGAGCGTTCTTTATGGCTACCGACTACTCCACCACACCCATAAACAAGTATGGCAAAATGGTGTTTGCCTTCGGATGCGGTCTTATTACCGTACTTATTCGCTTTTGGGGCTCTTATGCCGAGGGAGTTTCCTTTGCAATCCTTCTTATGAACATACTCGCTCCCTACATTGAAAAGATGTGTGCAAAGAAGCCTTTTGGAAAGGAAGGAAAGAAGAATGAAGCGAAATAATCTTATGCCCTCCATAGTTCTCGGCACTATTTGTATAGTAGTAGCCCTTCTTCTTTCGGCGGTAAATATGGTTACCGGTCCTATTATTCAGGCGGCACAGGATGCAGCGGCAAACGAGGCTTTGCTCGAGGTGCTTCCCGGTGGTAAAAACTTTGAGAAAATCGAGATTACCTCTGAATATCCCGAGATAGTTACCGCAGGATACAAGGCCGACGGTGGCTTCGTGTTCCAGATGAACGTTATCGGTAAGAGCTCAGGCCTCATCATTATGGTTGGCGTTGACTCCGATGGCAAGGTTGTCGGAACGAAGGTGATTACCGACCAAGAGACTCCCAGCTATGCCGAGAAGGTGTTCCCGAGCGTTGAGGGCACAGACGGCAAGTACAAGGGTATGGCTCTTGACGGATTCGATCCCTATCTCGTTTCGGGTGCGACCCTGACATCCAAGGCTTACGGTGAGGCTGTCAAGGCAGCTCTTCAGTCTGCCGTTATTGCGGCAGGCGGCTCTGTTGATACCAGAACTCCCGAGCAGATTCTTCAGGACAACTGCAACGCGGCTCTTGGCGCCGAGGGCAAGACCTTTGAGAGATGGTTTGCTACCGAAATTATTGATGGCATCGACGCAGTATACGAAACCGAAGAGGGCAGAGTATACGTAATTGGCGAGAGCTTCATCGGTATTAAGGCTGACGGCAGTGTCGTTTCTGCAGATGCAAGTGCGGACGACAAGGTAAAGGCTGCTGATGCTGATGCGATTATCAAGGCATCTACACTTACCGAGTTTACCGAGCTTCCCGAGGGAGTCGGAAAAGAGATTACGAAGGTATGCGCAACTGCAAGCGGCAACTATGTATTCGAGCTTTCGGCTAACGGTTACGACGTCTCCTTCGAGTACTCTAACGGACATATGCCCGGCAATACTCCCCAGCCTATTATAATTAAGCTTTCCATTTCTAATGAAGGAAAGATTATCGACTGTATGACGGTTAAGCATAGCGAAACCGCAGGCTTCGGTGACGCTTGCGCAAGCGAGGATTATCGCAATCAATGGGCAGGCGCGGCTAACGGTGATCTTAACGTTACAACCGGCATACCCTCTCACTCAAGCGACCTTGTTCCCGAGGGCTCGACCGATCTCGGAGCAATCTCGGGTGCAACCTATACGACTCAGGGATATCAAAAGGCTGTTAAGGCGGCATTCGCTGCATTTGAACTTTTAACGGAAGGAGGAAATGAATAATGACTAATAACAAGAAATTGATGATTCTCCTCCGCGGTATCATTATGGATAACCCCGTGCTTATCCTTATACTCGGTACATGTCCCACTCTCGCTACCTCTACGTCGGTTATCTCGGCGTTCTCTATGGGTATTGCGGCAACGGCGGTTCTTATCTGCTCCAACGTGGTTATTTCCGCTTTGCGTAAGATTATACCCGAAACCGTCAGAATCCCCTGTTATATCGTAATTATTGCGGCATTCGTTACTATGGTACAGATGCTTTTGCAGGCATTCTTGCCCTCTATTTACAGTATGCTCGGCGTTTATCTTGCTCTTATCGTTGTTAACTGCATTATTCTTGGCAGAGCCGAGATGTTTGCGAGAAAGAACGGCGTTATAGATTCCGCTATTGACGGCATTGGCATGGGTATCGGCTTCCTTGTAGCACTTCTCGTAATGGCTACTATCCGTGAGGTTCTCGGCAGTGGCTCGTTTGCCGGTATTGAGATTCCCTTTATGCAGGCAATCAAGATTCCCATTCTTGTTCAGGCACCCGGCGGCTTCCTCGTTTACGGTATAGTTATCGGAGTTATGAACAAGCTTACCGAGAAGCAGGGTGGAGTAAAGAAGAAGTCCTTCTCCTGCGAGGGTTGTCCCTCCGCGCGTATTTGCGACAAGACCTCCTGCAGCGAGACTTCCGAGCTGCAAGCAATCGAAACCGAGGCAAAGGAGGAATCTGAAAATGCTTAAAGAATTGGTTCTCATTTTGATGACGGGCGTGCTGATAAACAACTACGTTCTCCAGCAGTTCCTTGGTATATGTCCCTTCCTCGGTGTATCCAAGAAGTTCGATCAGGCGTTAGGTATGGGTATTGCGGTAACCTTCGTAATGCTTTGCGCAACCGCTGTTACCTGGCCTATCCACACCTACGCTCTCGTGCCCTTAAAGCTCGAGTATCTTCAGACTATCGTATTCATTCTCGTTATCGCGGCACTCGTACAGTTCGTTGAGATAGTGCTCAAGAAGTTTATTCCCGCGCTTCACAAGTCGCTCGGCGTTTATCTTCCTCTCATCACTACCAACTGTGCGGTTCTCGGTGTTACTATCAACAATATCAATCAGTACAATTACAACTTCCTTGAGTCTATGATTTCTTCGCTTGGCGTTGGACTCGGCTTCCTTCTGGCAATGGTGCTCTTTGCGGGAGTTCGTTCCAGAATAGAGAATTGCCCCTCGCCTAAATCCTTCAAGGGTGTTCCAATCACTCTTATAGCAGCTTCGTTGCACTTGCATTCTTCGGCTTTGCGGGCGTGGTGGAAAACCTGCTTGCATAAAGGAGGTTTAAGTATGTTAGATATTATTATTCCTATTGGCATACTTTTCGGTATTGCCATTGTATGCGCGGTGCTTCTGACGCTCGCGAGCAAGTATTTCGGTGTCGAGGAGGACGAAACTGCGGTAGCTATTCGTGACTGCCTTCCCGGCGCGAACTGCGGTGCGTGCGGATATTCGGGATGTGACGGCTATGCCAAGGCTCTTGCAGACAAGACCTGCTCTGAAACCAATCTGTGTGTTCCCGGCGGTGACGGTGCTGCAAAGGAGATTGCCGCTATCCTCGGCGTTGAGGCGGCAGACGTTGTAGAGAAGGTGGCTTACGTTGCCTGCAACGGAATCTGCGACGCCGCGCAGAAAAAGTATGATTATCGCGGTCAAAAGACCTGCCGCGCCGCTAATATGGTATATAGCGGTGACAAGCTTTGCGGATTTGCCTGTCTTGGCTACGGCGACTGTGCTAGAGTATGTCCCCAGGACGCTATCTCCGTTGAGAACGGTGTAGCAAGAGTTAATCCTCGCAAGTGTATCGGTTGTGGTATTTGCGTTCGCGAGTGTCCCAACTCGATTATTCACCTTATCAACGACACCTCTCGCGTGGTCGTTGAGTGCTCAAATCACGACAAGGGCGCCCTAACGCGCAAGTATTGCTCCAACGGCTGTATCGGCTGTATGAAATGCCAGAAGACCTGTTCTCACGGAGCTATCAAGGTCGTAGATAATCTTGCCGTTATTGACTATTCGCTCTGCACCGGTTGCGGTGAGTGCGTGGAGGTGTGTCCCGTACACTGTATTCACGAGGGCAACTTCATTTGCGGTGCGCATTTCTGATTTTTTTGATAAGACAAAAGTGTAAAAAAACTCGCGGGATGTTTAATAACGTCCCGCGGCTTGAATAATATGAGAAAGGAGGCTGAATATGAATCAAAACGGGATACTTGATTTTATAAAAAAATACCGTACTGACATCATAGTGATAGCCTCCGTTCTTTTGCTTTCGCTTGTGGTTTTGTTAGTGGTTCAGCTCACGAGAGTTGAGGGCGCTTATGCCGAGGTTACCGTTGACGGTAGCGTCGTAGGTAAGTATCCTTTGGAGATTGATGCGGTTTATTCGCTCAACGGTGGAACGAATACGCTTACTATTAAGGACGGCGTGGCATATATGACCTATTCCAGCTGTCCCGACCACACCTGCGAGCATAGCAGGGCAAAGTATGTAAGACAGACGATAATCTGCCTGCCCAATCTCGTCACGGTCACGGTAGTCGGTGATTCCGATGACTACGTGGACTTTGTATCATAGGGGGCGGAATATGAGTAATAACACGAAAAAACTGACGGTCATGGCGCTTACGGTATCGCTTGCGCTCATACTTTCCTTTATTGAGAGCCGAATACCTGCATTCGTAGCTATTCCGGGCGTTAAGGTCGGACTTGCCAACATTGCGGTTATATTCACTTTGTACAAGATGGGCACGAAGGAAGCGGCGCTAATATCCGCGGTGAGAATTCTGCTTGTTTCGCTGCTTTTCGGCAGCCCTGTGAGCCTGATTTACAGCTTATCGGGAGCGCTCTTCAGCTTTGCCGTAATGCTGCTTCTCAAAAAGTTTACGCCTCTTAAAGAGGTTGCCGTGAGCGTATGCGGAGGCGTGATGCACAACGTCGGTCAGATAGTGGCAGCGTCTATCCTGCTGGGCACCAACGTGGTCGTATATTATTTGCCATTCCTAATTTTGTCGGGAACGGTAGCGGGCATAGCCGTTGGAGTAGCGGCCGCATTGCTTATCAAAAGGGTCAAAATTTAGCTTAAAATGCATATTCAGCGGTTGCTCTATGCCTATTTCGGCAGGGCAGCCGCCCTTTGTTTTTTGCACAAAATATTGATTTACTACCGTAACAATGTTATAATATAAAAAAGAAGCTTCTTTGTGAGGTGCATAATGCTGAAAAAACTGTATGATAAAAGCAAAATTTGGTTTACACTTGCGTGGATTATTTCATACTGCCTGCTGATGTCTGTCGGCGACTCGCTCTCGTCGGTGCTCGGGGTAGAGAAGTCGGTGACGCTCGTCATCGGTATTATACTGTCTTTGGTCTTAATTCTGTTTTTGAAAAAGAATAACCTTTTCGAAGAATACGGACTTTGCCCCTCTGTCGCATCTTGGCGCTCGATGCTCTACTATCTGCCCGTGCTGGTGCTGTTGAGTGCGAATCTCTGGTACGGCGTAACGGTAAATTACGGCATAGCCGAAACGGTCCTATATATACTCTCGATGTTCTGCGTCGGATTTTTGGAGGAGGTAATCTTCCGAGGTCTGTTGTTCGGTGCTATGCGCGAGGACGGCCTAAAGTCTGCTGTAATAGTGTCGAGTCTGACATTCGGTATAGGTCATATTATTAATCTTATCAACGGCTCGGGCGCAGAGCTGCTGCCGAATCTGCTTCAGGTCATATACGCTACCTCCGCAGGATTTATGTTCGTGATGATGTATCTCAAAACGGAGAGCCTCGTCGGCTGTATCCTGGCGCACGGCGTTTTTAACGCCCTCAGTGCATTTGCAAATGAGGCAGAGGCAACACCGCAAATGCGTATTTTGACCGCCCTTTTGCTCACTGTGATTTCGGGTGCGTATGCAACCTATCTTGTATTAAGTATTAAAAGGAAGAATAACTAAAATTAATGAGATAATCTATGGCGGGAAATATCAAGGTGGATTTGACAAGCGGTGTGCAAAAATGTTGATTCATAAGCTCCTCGGGCGAGATTGTTCCGGTATACAATCCCTTTGTCGAAGGCCCCGCCTGTCAGGAATTCGTTCTTGATTTGAGATAGTTTGATTTCCATACATTATACAAAAAAGACAGCCGCACGTGAGCGGCTGCCTGAGATTGTAATGCGGTGCTAAACTTTCAATACCCCTTTAGGGGTTAAGCCAGTAATTGCCCCTTCTAGGGGCTGTGCAAGCCACCGGTTCAACCGGCGGTTTTGACTAAAACGGCGGGATTTTGCTCTGAAATTTTATCAAAACAAACGCAAATAAACGCCTTGAAATATTCGCTTCTTTATGTTATAATATAAACAATGTAGAGAAGTTAGCTCGAAGGAGGTGACATTTTTTGAATATACTTCATATGAAATATGCAGTTGAGGTGGCAAGACTCGGTTCGCTGAACAAAGCGGCAGAAGCGCTTATGATCGCGCAACCGAATATTAGTCGATCTATCAAAGAGCTTGAAGCAGATCTCGGAATTTCAATATTTAACCGCAGTGCCAAGGGAATGGAGCTTACCCTTGAAGGCGAGGAATTTATCGGTTATGCTCAAAGCATTTTGAAGCAAATTGATGAAGTAGAAATGGTCTACAAGCAGGGTTCTCCCAAAAAGCAGAAATTTTCCATATCGGTTCCTCGCGCTTGCTATATTTCTGATGCTTTTGCCGAGTTCTCTAAATGTTTAAGTGACGATCCTGCCGAGATATTCTATAAGGAAACGAACTCGCAAAGAACAATTAACAATGTTCTGAACAGAGATTACAAGCTTGGAATTATTCGCTATGCGGAGAATTACGATAAATACTTCAAGGCAATGCTTGAAGACAAAGGCCTGTCCTATGAGATGGTTGCGGAGTTTACCTACGTTCTTATTATGAGTCGCGATAATCCACTCACCGAGAAGGAAGATATCACATTTGACGATCTTGTGCCGTACATAGAAATAGCTCATGCCGATCCTTACGTACCCTCGTTGCCCCTTTCTAAGGTAGTAAAGGACGAGCTTCCCGATAACATTGACCGCCGTATCTTCATTTTTGAGAGAGCAAGCCAATTTGATCTTCTCTCGGAGAATCCCGATACGTTCATGTGGGTATCCCCCGCATCGCAAAAAGTGTTAGACCGTTACGGTCTTGTTCAGAAAAAATGTGTTGATAACAAGAAAGTATATAAGGACGTTCTTATACATAGGGACGGATACAAGCTTTCAAAGCTGGATAAGCAATTTATTACCGAGCTTTGTGAATCGAGAAGAAAATACCTAAAATAGATAGAATTACAGAGTAATTATTAAAACGACGTTAAAGGTATGCTGTGATATATTATATACCGGAGGTAACCGTTATGATGACACTCCTGCTTTATCCCACACCGAAAACAGTACAATTACATATATATAGAATGCGTAAGCAGTTTCGTGATAACAACGAAACTGCTTATTTTTATTGATAATACCATTATCGATTACGGTTATATCGATACTCATAATACCGATATAACATTTTAATAATTCCCAAGAACCTAATCTTGTGTTAAAATATTAACAGTTAAACAAGGAGGTGGCAAATGAAAGGATGTTCTATCCCCAAGGCAACGCTCGGACGGCTTCCGCAGTATCTTGAATATTTGAGAAGCTTACCAGAAATACGCCGTACAATATCGGCAACAGCAATTGCCAAGGCGTTATCGCTCGGCGACGTTCAGGTGCGTAAGGATCTTGCGGCTGTCAGCGGTGCGGGCAAGCCAAAGATTGGTTATGAAACCGATAAATTGATTGCCGACATTGAAAGCCATCTCGGGTATGAGAGGCCGACAAATGCTGCGCTCATA
>CAYXAC010000023.1:0-10569 GCA_964463025.1 uncultured Ruminococcus sp. | reverse complement strand
CCCGTTTCCGCGCATCTTGTGATCACGCAGATAGGATAATGCTTTTTAGGCAACGCCTAGGCAGAGATGAAAAATGGCTTGAAAACAATTAAAGGCGCAGAACCACAAGGACGCGTCTGAGATCTTTCTCGGTATATATAATGCTGAGAAAGAAAAACTCTTGCTGTATTCTTTCCTATAATAGATAGAAACAACCGTTCGGGAATAAATCCCGAACGGTTGTTCGTTTTATTATTTATCCTCTTTTTCTTTTGAAGAGAACAATGACCGCCGTGACAGCAAAGACTACGTCAAGCGCAATCAATGCTCCAAGCCAATAAGGCGTAGGCTTCTCGACCACTACGATAGTGTCAACGTCTGCGGTGAATCTATCCTCGCTGGGATCGTGAGTCTTTGCCGTTGCGTAGGCGTTACACCAAGCGTAGATAATATTCTTCGCACTCTCGCGCATCTCTGCGTGAATTGTGGGATCGTCCATATCAACGGTTTCGCTACAGTTACCGAGCATAAGGTCAACGCCGCCGATAACAGACTGAACGAGAGGATTGTAGCCCGTACCGCAATAAGAGTCGGTTACAACCGAGCCACGGAAGCCCCATTCGTCACGGAGAATCTCGTGAGTCATAGCTCTGTTGCCGCCTGCCCATACAGCACCTACACGGTTAAGAGCTGTCATAATACCGTTTGCGCCGCCCTCCTTGACTGCTATCTCGTAAGGACGGAGAATTATCTCACGAAGCGCCTGCTCTGTGAGCCAGGTTTCACACTGAATACGATTAGTTTCGGTTTCGTTTGCCGCAAAGTGCTTGAGGTAAACGTACATACCGTTGTTGATAGCGCCGCGGCAGGATTCTGCAGCCATTACACCCGAAAGATATGCGTCCTCGGAGTAGTACTCACTGTTTCTTCCGCAGAAGAAGGAGCGCTGCATATTCGCACCGGGAGCGTACCAGCCCTTGTTACCTGTCAGAATAGCTTCCTTGGCAACAGAAAGACCGAAGGAATAAGAGAGATATGAGTTCCAGGACTGCGCGAGAACGTTAGGCATTACGTACATAGTCCACTCAGTTCTGTCAACGCCGCTGGAAATGATGTGACGGTTAAGACCGGCAGGTCCGTCAGAGTCGTAAAGGATAGGCTTGCCAATGCTCTCGATAGCCGCATTCGAGTAGCTTCCCTTTGATACAAGGGTGTAGATATCGTTCTTGGACATCTGATTGAGAAGAAGTTCCCATGTTTCGCTCTCGTAATTCAAGCCAAGCTCAAGAACAAGCTCCTCGTTTACTTTATAAGCGGTAGAGCCGTCCTTAAGCTCGTTGTAGCTGAGAGCGCTGCCGTCCTCCTTGGTTACAAGGAGAAGTCCGTTGTTCTCGCCCTGCGTGGGAGCAACCTCAACGGTAGGAATATCGGGAACGTAGGTCTTTGCTGCGTTTACGGTTGCACCGGAGGGTTTAGCGGCAGTTTTTGCCGGGAAGGTGCCCAGAAAATCAGCACGGGAGAGGTATACGATATTGCCGTTCTTCTCCGCATCGCTACCGTCTATTGCACAGTTTGCGTATGCCTCAATGGTTTCGGTTACGAACTCGCCGTTTTCGTTCTTCGTAACAACGTCATAATTAGTAAATCTGTTGGTAACGAGGTTGCCCGTAACGGGGTCCTCGCGGAATTTGATAGTTCCGTTAATGGAATATTTCCACTCTGCGCCCTCGCAATCGTCGAGATTGTGAGCGTCGTTGGAAAGACGGATGTAGTAATCACCGCTGTCAAGCTCGTAGCCTACGTTACGGTTGAAGTTGCTGTCATAGCAGTCGTAGGAAGCCATATCGTAGGGAGTGAAGCTGAGCTCTACAACCTGGCTCTCGGGGAGTCCCGACTCGGTCATATTGGCGGGCTTGAGCTCTACCGTCTTTGCAAATGCAACGAGGTTGATAGCCGCCTTCTCGATTCCGCCCTGTCTATATGGGGGAGTATAATAAAGCTGAACTACATCCTTGCCGGGAACGGTGCCCGTATTGGTAACACGCACCTTTACGGTAATTTCGTCTGTTTCCTTGGTAATCAATGAGCCGGGTGCGAGAGAAATATCAACTATCTCCCACTCGAAGCTCGTGTAGGAAAGACCGAAGCCGAAGGGATATTGAACTACTGCGTCATAGCCCTTGAGCACGGTGCCGTCGTTAAGAGTTCTCTCGTATTTGTCCCAGTAGCCTTCTGCATCAGCGGTTTCGTACCACTTGTAGCCGACGTAAATATTTTCCTGATATACCTGATATCCACTCTCACCGCCCATTCTGCCGCTGTTCCAGTAGGTAGGATCATACTTAAGATCGTATGGCTGGGTTGCGGTTGTCTTGCCCGAGGGTGTGATTTCACCGCTGAGCACCTTAGGAATCGCGTGTACGCCACTCTGACCGGTAGTACCGACGAGGAGAGCCGCGTCAACATCGTAATCCTCAAGGAAGGAAAGGTTCATATTATTACAAAGGTTAAGAAGCACGATAAGCTTGTCGGAGTTTGCCCTCGCAAGCTCAAGCACCTTCTCTTCCTCGGTGGAAATATCGAGATATGTACGGTCATAATCCATAGTAAAGGGACCGGTTCTGTCAACAGCCTTACCGTCCATCGTCTTGGACTGCCAGTGTGGAAGATCGCAGCCCTCACCGCCAAGACGGGAGATAACTACTATTGCAGTAGTAGAGTATTCCTTGGCGTTCTCAATAATGGTTTTGCCGTTTTCGCCCTCCTGATAGTAATAGTCCTCGGTGGGCTCTATCATCATAAAGAAGGTCTGGGGGCTGTCCTGAAGACGGAGTCCTCTTGCATCAGAGCGCTTGCTGCGGAAGTCGGTGTACATCTTCATAAGCTCGGTATTGTATTCAATACCCGCATCGGTGAGAGCCTTGGTAAGCTTCTGCGAACGGCCCTTGTTCTGACCGCCGCTTGCGTTAACAGAGCCGTCGGAGCCGTTGATCCAGCCCGCGTCGGATGAGCCCCAGCCGAAAAGGTTTACCTTGGCGAGCTCTTCCTCGGTGAGAGGAAGAGTGGGAACGCCGTTTTCATCTGTTTCGTTACGCAGAAGAACTATGCCTTCTGCTTCCATTTCCTGCACCAGCTCATCGTTGGCTGCGAGAGCCTCCTGCATTTCCACGCTGTTGAAGGAATCGGACATACCCGAGCCGTGAAGGAACTCGGTAATTAAATCAAAGTAGGTATAGCAAGCCCAGTTGCCCACTACAAGAGCAAGGGTAAGTATTGCTATAACAATTTTTCCAATACTGTTTCTCATATTTTTTCTCCTTATGCCTCTGTATCGATTACGGGTGTAATAGTGAAGTAGTCGATAAAGGCAGCACTGCTTGCATTGAAGGTAATAACGATAGTATTCGTGCCTGCTGCAAGGTCGAATTCACCGAAGATGTAGGTCGAGTGCTTATCGGGAGTGAACGCACCGCCGTTTGCCGTGAAGCAGGTTTCGGTGTTCGCCGAGCTGTAGGTGATAACGGTAGTGCCGTTCACCTTAACGTTCTTTAGCAGACTACCAACCGCAAGATTTGCGTTAGAGGTAGATACACCTCTCATAGTGAGATTTATCTTGCACGCAGTTGCAGAATCAATGGTAAGAGTTACGGTTGCACCCGACTTGGCATCCTTAATAAACGTTCCGTTCGAGAAGTTTGCCGCCTGTCCCGTGCTTGCCGTTCCGTGTGTGCCTGCCGTAGTGAAATTATAAAGGCCTGCATTTTCTGCCTCGATTTTTGTTTCGGTAAGCGTGGGAATTTCACTTTCGTCATTGTACCAAACCTTCAGGCAGTCGAACAATGTGGAATGAAGATCATCAGGATTGTCGTTAGACATATCCACAAGAGAAGTGATAACAAATGTATTTACACCCTCGTTAAGCTCTACGTCCTCAAGCACAAGCTCGTAGAAGTGAGCGAAGCGAGATACTGTATCTACCGTTCCGTCACCGTCAACGTCGTAGTCAGAGCCACCGTAGAGGGTAAAGTCTGCAGGGATTGCAATATTCTGACCATTGAGCGTGAGAGTGAGATACTCGCCAGGCTTGAGGTCCATAGTAGAGGTCAGCACGTTGCCATCTGCGTCAAGCGCATCCTCGTGAGATGCCATAACGAGACGAAGAGTTGCGGTAGTAGACTTGGTAGAGAGAACGTTAAAGGTAATAGTTCCACCTTCAAGAAGATTTCTTACGAACTTACCGCCGGAGGTATACTTTATAACGGAGCCGGTTGATGCGATTGCACCTTTGGTGACGGTAGCATTCTCTGCCTCAATGATACGCTCGACCATCTTCGCGAGAGCCTCAGTCTTAGTTGCACCGCACTCGGTACAGGTGTAGGTCTTTACGCCCTCGGCATCTGCCGTAGGATTCTTGGTGATCTCACCGGCGTTCCATACGTGGTCAGCCTTTGTATCGGTTACGTCGCAGCCCTCGGTAGCGCATACGTGCCAGTGCTGATTTTCGTCGCTTACCCACTCGCCGCTGAAATCGTGAGTGATTTCTCTCACGTAGCCGCAAGCGCAGTCGGTGTCGCAATTATTATCGAAGACGTGCTCCGATTTGTTATATTCCTGACCGTCGTTTGCAACGCAGTCATTCCAGTGATAAGTTTCGTTATATTCCCACTCACCGGATTCGGTGTGAGTGTGTCCGATTGCGGGAATAACCGCAGTTTCAACGTAGTTACATTCAGAGCAGCTTCTTTCCTTACTTCCGTTCTCGGTTTCGGTAGCTGCCTTGATTTCGTTCCATTCACCGAAGGTGTGGTCAGCCTTGGTATCGGTTACTCCGCAGCCGTCGGTCAGACAGATATGCCAGTGACCGCTTGCGTCCTTCTGCCATTCACCCGTGAAATCGTGGGGAACGCTTCTTACGTAACCGCAAGCGCAGTCGGTGTCGCAGGTATTGTCGAATACGTGACTCTGCTTTTCATCGGTTGCACCGCAGTTCTCGGTCTTACATACGTGCCAGTGCTGGCTCTTGTCATAAGTCCAGGACTCGCTATATTCGTGAGTGATGGTTCTTACGTAGCCGCAAACGCAGGTCGTGTCACAGGCATTGTCAAATACGTGATTCTGCTTTTCGTCGGTCACGTCACAGCAGTCTGTTTCGCATACGTGCCAGTGCTGATTTTCGTCAGTAACGTAAGCACCGCTGAAATCGTGAGTGATAGTTCTTACGTAACCGCAAGCACAGTCGGTATCGCAGGCATTGTCAAAGCTATGCTCTGCCTTGTTAAACTCCTGGCCGTCGTCTGCTACACAGTCGTTCCAGTGATGAGTTTCGTTATACTCCCACACGGAAGAAGCGCTGTGAGTGTGAGGAACGCCTACGTACTGCACCTTCACGCAGTCGTAGATTGCGGAATGAAGGTCTGCCATATAATCGGTGCCCGATGCGTCAACGAGAGAGGTGATAACGATGGTGTTCTCACCTGCGTTAAGCTCAACGTCCTCGAATACGAGCTCATACCAGTGACAGTGCTTGGTGAGAGCATCCACAACGCCGTCGCCGTCGAAGTCGTAATTAGCTCCGCCGGGAAGAATTGCGTCGTCGCCGATAGCGTAATTCACACCGTTGATAGTCACGGTTATAGCTTCCTTTACGTTTACGGGAAGGTTAGAATCAAGCTTACCGCCGTTATCCTCGTGAGAGGACATTACGAGAATGATATTACCCTTGGTAGCATCGTCCATGACTACCTTAATAGTTATAGTAGCACCAAGCTTGAGATCTCTTACGAAGCCCTTGCCGGACATAAACTTGGTAAGTCCGCTCTTTCCGTCGGGTACGACAGAGCCGTTAACTACAACGCCATTTTCCATCTCGTAGGTAGCCTCAAGAAGCTTTGCTATAGCCTCGGTATAGCTGTCAGCGCACTTCGAGCAGGTGTAGGTCTTGATACCCTCCTCGGTGGGAGTGGGCTTCTTGGTTACGGCAGCCTCGTAGATGTGCTCGCAGTTGAGGTCACGAACGAAGTTACAGCCCTCGTTGTTACAGCTTTCGTCGCTTGAGTCGGTGTAGCTGTGGCCGGTTGCAGCAATAGTATTCGTCGTTCTGCTAACCTCAGCCTCACATACGGTACACTCTGTTACAAGGTCGTAAGAGCCCTCGGTAGTACAACCGGGTGCAACTCTGTTCTCCTCAAACGCCTCGCCGGGAGTGTGGGGAAGTGTACCGATTACAGTCTGCGCTACGGTGAACGCGCCGCAGACGGAGCACTTCTTACCGTCGGTAAGACCCGTTTCGCTACAGGTAGCAGCCTTGCCCTCTACGGCAACCTCGGTGTGCGTGTGAGTGAAGTCGTCGCCCTCGGGCATCGCGTCGGTATCGGTATAGAATACACGCAGACAGTCAAAGAGGGTCGAATGAAGGTCAGCCTCGTTGACGTCGGGAGTATTCTCGTCGTCCTGGAGATTCATATTTACGAGCGAAGTAATAACGAAGACATTGTCGCCCTCGTTCAAGGTCACCTCGTCAAGAGCAATCTCGTACCAGTGGCAGTAACGGGAGAGATTTCCGCGCGTGTCATCGTATCCACCGGGAAGAATCTCGTTATCGCTGATCGGTATTTCCACACCGTTGAAGCTTACCTTTACAACCTCGTTTATCTGGAGAGGAATAGCGAACGCACCGCCGTTAGGATCGTCCTCATAGGAGGAAGCAACGAAGCGAATAGAAGCAGTAGTCGCCTTGGTAGCGGGAATATTGATTGCAATAGTGCCGCCCTCTTTGAGATTTCTAACGAAGCTATTGCCCGAAGCGTAGTCGACAAGCATACTCTTCGTTACCTTCTCACCGCCAACTACGGTTCCGCTCTCAGCCTCGATAACAAGAAGCGCATCCTTGCTGAGAACTCTGATGGGAATATCAATGGTGTAGGTCTTGCCTGCTCTTTCGTAAGAAACGGTTACCTTCTTATCAGCAGGAGTGAGAGCCTTGAGATTACCCGAAAGAGTGTAATCGGTAATAGCATTACCGTTAGTTCCGTTCTCCAAAACGGTAACTATCTGAAGTCCTATGTCGGAGAAATCCTCGCCCTCTGCATAGAGAGTTCTCGCAGGCTGCGAGAGCATCTTGATACCCGTAATCTTATTAACGTTTACGGGGAGAGTGAATACCTTGTCGTCGTAGGTAGCGGTAATCACCTCGGTATCGGGGGTAATAGGACCTGCGGGAGAGAATATGCAGTTCTTACCGTCGGTAACGAGCTGCTCCCAACCGTCATTCCAAATTACTTTAAGCACCATGCCTGTGGGGTCGAATATATCGCCCTCGCCATAGTCGCTTTTTGTAGGAGGAGTAACCATCTGAACGTCTACTATGTAGTATTCGTCCTGGGGTATTTCTCCGTTGTTTTCGCCGCCGCCATTATTGCCGCCACCTGTTCCGCTGTTGCCTGTGTTTCCAATATTACAGGAAGCAAGCAGAACGCAAGAAAAGATGAGCATAGCACACAAGCTGAGCAGTAGCAAATTACGTTTTGTCATTTTCTTTTCTCCTTTATGTATTTTTATCGCCAACATTGTTTGCTTTTGTATGATGTTGCACTTCGTTTACATCATACAAAAAGGGGTACCCCTTTTCAAAAATTGTAGCATAATAATTATACCATTATTTTATTTGGATGTAAATTGGTAAAAATGCAAAAAAAAAAAACGATTTTTTGTGCAAGTTGCATAAAAAATATATTTTAAGATAACAACGCTAATTTTAACAGAGAAAGCGGTGGACGTTTTGTCCACCGCTTCAATTATTTGCTATATCTCCGGTCGCAGGATTGTCGATAAGCTCACCGCTTTCGGTGAAGCGCGAGCCGTGACAGGGGCAATCCCAGGAATGCTCGGAGGGGTTATACTTGAGTGCGCAACCGAGGTGGGGACAGCGCGGAGTTGTCGGTGTGATGAGTCCCACGATCGATTCAAATGCATTGACGGCAAGCTGTGGGCGAAGAATACTTCTTGAAGGAGAAAAAAGCTCCTGGTAGTCGCTTTTTCTGCCGCAAACCAGGTCGGAAAGAAGCATAGCGGATACCATTGAGTTGCTCATTCCCCATTTGTTGAAGCCTGTGGCTACGTAGAAATTCTGCGTGTTTTTTGAATACTCACCGATATAGGCTATGCCATCAAGCGTCATACAGTCCTGCGTTGCCCATTTCGTAACGATTTTCGCATTGGAATAATGAGTTTTCACGAACTCCTGAAGCTCGCCGAAGCTACCGCCCTGCTTGCCCGTGCGGTGTGAGCCACCGCCGAGTAAAAGAAGATTGTTATAGTTACGAAACGAGAGTCCCTTATCTGCCTCGTCGACATACATTCCGTCAACGTCGGGCGCACCGTCAAGCGCGAGAACATAGGAACGGTGCTGATACATCTTGAGAAAATATGTGCCGTGCTTGTTCAGTATCGGGAAATGGGTGGCAACTATTATCTTCTCGTAGCTTATCTCGCCATACTCGGTTACAGCACGTCCCGGGGCAAGCTCTGTCACCTTGGTATGCTCGTATATCGGCAGGTCGGCGGCGATGCTATACGCAAATTTAAGCGGATCAAATTGCGCTTGATTAGTCACCCTGACTGCGCCTGCGACGGCAACGGGGATCGGTATATTTTCGCAAAAATCTCCGGTTAATCCTAGGCAGCCAAGAGCTTCTATCTCTTTTTCTATTTTCCTACGGTTGCAGGTTGAATAAACGTAGGAGTCCTTTTTCTCGTAGTCGCAGTCGATGCTTTTGCATAGCTGCTCGTACTCTCTTAATGCCCCGCTTTGTGCCGCGAGATAGAGCTGCGCTCTTTCCCTGCCGAAGCGGCGGATTAGCTTGTCGTATATTAAGCCGTGCGCGAGAGTTATCTTTGCGGTGGTGTTTTTTGTGATGCCGCTGCATATGCGGTCTGCCTCGACGAGTATACAGTCTGTTCCCTGCTTCTTTAGCATATGGGCGCAGAGTATGCCTGCCATACCGCCGCCTATGATAAGCACGTCGGTGCGTATATTTTCTTTAAGCTGCGCAAAATGTGGGCGCTGCGTATTTTCTCCCCAAACGGATTTCATATTATCACTTCCTTTGTGGATAGTATTTGCCGTTTGGGTATAAAATAACCGCACGGTTTTTGCCGTGCGGTTTACTTTATTTATTGGTTACAAGCTCATCAAGTGATTTGCGCTTTTTGTCGCGGAGCTTGTCGTCAGATGCGGGATAGCCGATTGTTATGACAAGACGCACGGGATGGTCGACACCGCAGATAGCGCGGAGCTTCTCGTCATCGAGCCAGCCGAGAATGCAACTACCGAGTCCTTGTGCTGCTGCTTCGGCGGTAATGTAAGCGGCAACGATACCGATGTCGATAGAGCGATAGTCGTTGCCCTTGACTCTAGCGCCAAAAGCCGCAGAGGCAACGTAATCCTCCTCGGATATAACGATAAGCACGGGAGCATCGGCAGCGAATTTATTCATTCCGAGTCCCATAGTAGCCTTTGCAGCGGCCTTTGCCGCTTCACCCGTACAAACGGTGAGATGATAGGGCTGACCGTTACAGGCAGAGGGCGCAAGGCGCGCAGACTCCAGGATTGCGGAGAGCTTTTCGGCTTCCACTTTCCTTGTGTTATCATATTTGCGGCAGGATTGCCTGGTGTTAGCAATTTCGGTAAAGTTCATAGTAACCTCTGTTTTTTCTTTCATTATATCATATATAGTGAATATTTTCAAGTTTTTTTGAAAATAGTGGATTGACAACTACGCAACTCTTAATATATGATGTATTTTATTTGAAAAAATTCGCAAATTATGTTGATTTTTCCAAAATTTAGGATTATAATGTTATTAGAAATAATTTTTGCATTTCGGAGAAGCTCTAATGAAAGGTACGATTATAGTTAATAAGTACAAGAACAAAATAATTACTATACCAAATATTTTATCATTTTTCAGACTATGTCTTATACCCGTGATAGTATGGCTTTATCTTGGTCTGCAAAATTATTTATGGGCAGCGATTTTAGTAGTGATATCCGGTATTACAGACATTCTTGACGGAATAATTGCGAGAAAATTCAATATGATTAGTGACATCGGAAAAGTGCTTGATCCCATTGCAGACAAGGCGACACAAATGACTATGATGCTGCTCTTGATTACAAGATTCCCCCTTATGCTGCTACCTTTTATTATCAGCGTGGCTAAAGAAATCTTTATGACTGTAAGCGGCTATCTGGTGATTAAAAAGTGCAACGTCGTTCTGGGCGCTGATTGGCACGGAAAAGCTACTACAGTCGCGCTTAGCTCTACGATATTTCTACACTTTATATGGTATGACATCGTTCCAATTGTTTCCAATATAACGGTTGTTATCTGTGCAGTGATGATATCACTTTCATTTATCCTCTACGCTATAAGAAATTTCAATTACCTGCTTGGAAAAAACACCGAGTCTTCTAATTAAATAATTTACTCTAAATAGGTTGACAAAACCTAGCGGATAGTGTATAATATATTCGCTACGGAAGCATAGCTCAGTTGGTTAGAGTACTTGCTTGACATGCAAGGGGTCACT
>CAYXAC010000022.1:0-10728 GCA_964463025.1 uncultured Ruminococcus sp. | reverse complement strand
CTAACGCGGGAGCTCTCCCTTTGGGAGAGCCTTGAAGGCAATATATCGAACGCGTAGCGTATATCGAGCGCCCGAGGCGCATATCGACTTGCTTTTAATCGTCGCTCTTTGCTTCTTTATTTATTTCCTCAAGGAACTTCGCTATCTTCGCACCGTGCTCGATAGAGCCGTCCTTGACGAAGCGAAGCTCGGGCGTGATACGCAGATTAAGCGTCACCGCGAGGTGATGGCGCAGCATACCCGCGCATTTCTTGAGTCCTGCCTCGGCCTCGGCAGAGTCACCGATGCAGGAGAAGTATATATTTGCGTTTCTAAGGTCGGGTGTGACGTCTGCTCTCGTGATGCTCACGAAGTTGTCGATAACCTTTGGCTCGCGCACGTCGCGCAGAGCAACCGCAAGCTCCTCGGCAACTGCGTCGTTAATTCTTCCGCGTCTGTATTTTCCCATTGTTTTGTTTCTCCTTTATGTGTACACCGTCAGACCTCTCTCTCGGTGTGTATTTCCGTGCTTTTTCCAGAGCGCACGTGCGCCCTCTTTGGCGGGGTTGATTATCCTCACCCCGCCCAGCATTTCCCCTAGCGTCAATTCAAGATGCGAGAAATGCGTACAGCCAAGTATGAGCGAGTCTGCGCGAACGCTCTTTACCCACTCGGCAATTCTCTCTATCTCGGCAAGGCACTCGCCCATGAGCCGTCCGTCGCGGTTACCCATTTCAACAAGCGCAACCAGCCTCTGCTCCGCCTGCTCGAACACCTCGGCAGACGGCGAGAATTTCTTTATCTCGCGCCCGAAAGCGCCCGAGCGCGCGGTATGCTCTGTCGCTATGACCGCAATTTTTTTCCCCTCTGCCGCCACACGCGAGGCAGGGGTTATTATCGGCGTGGCTACCGCCTGCTCGAATTCGTCAAGCTCGCCGTGCACAGTCGAGGCGGTACAGCAGGCTATCAGAATTCGCTCGGCTCCCATACCGACAAGCCGTTTTATATCCTTTTTCGTCAGAGCGATAAGCTCATCTTTGGTTTTTGTGCCGTAGGGCGCGTTCTTCCTGTCGGCAAGGTAGATTATGTCCTCACTCGGCAGAAGTCTTCGCAGCTCGAAATACGCCGCAAGTCCCCCGACACCGCTGTCGAATATACCCGTCAACCCCCTCGCTCTATCGCAGAGTCGATGAGCAAGCTGACCAGCCTCTCGCTCGAGATTCCGCACCGCGCGATAAGGCGCGAGTAAAGGCTCGTTTCGGTGAAGCCGGGCATTGTGTTAATCTCGTTGAAGCAGAGCCGCCCGTCTTTAGAGAGGAAGAAGTCTATCCTCGCAAGGTCGCGTAGCGACAGCGCACGCACCAGCCGTCTTGCGTACTCGCGTGCCGTACCCTCTACGTCAGACGAAACGGTCGAGAATTCGGTGACGGTTGCCAAGGCTCCTTCCGGGAGGGAGCTCCCGACGGAGTCGGGGGAGGGAGAATGCGTTTGCTTGCCGGGACAAAGCGTAGAGGATTCATTCTCAGACTCCTTCCGCCTCTCATTCGTTTGGCACCTTCCTCTCGGAGGAAGGCTCGCAAATTCCAAATTCCGAATTCCCCCATATTTTTTCTCATAATCATAGAATCCGTCTGCGCAAATCTCACCGAGATTTGTAAACAATTCTTTACCCTGCACGGCAAAATATGCACATTCAAGCTCTTTTTCTATATCAATGTATTCTTCAATGACCGCGCGAGAGCCGAGCGACAGAGCCTTCTTTAATGCATAGTACAGCTCTCTGCGATTCCTTGCCACCCCTGCGCCAAACGAGCTGCCAAGCCTCGTCGGCTTGACGAAAACGGGATAGCCAAAAAGCTTCTCGCTCCTATAAATCACTCGCTTTTCTTCGCCCGCAAGGCAGAGAATTCCGCACGCAACGGGTATGCCAAGGCTCTCGGCAATAGCCTTGAGTAGCATTTTGTCCCTAGCTGCCGCAGAGCCGATGACGTCGCAACCGACGTAAGCAATCCTTGCACATTCAAGCGCGCCCTGCACGACTCCGTCCTCACCAAAGTCACCGTGAAGCAGGGGAAAAGCCGCATCAATAGGCAGAAATCCACCGTCATAAGAAAATCCGCCTCGCCCCGAAATACAGGCAGGGTAGCATTCGCGCATCTCCGCATCACCCATAGCCATTTCGGTAGGAGCAGACTCGCCTTCGGGCATCAGGAATCTGCCTTCCTTGTCTATGAAAATCGGAATTTTCTCATATTTTTCGCTCGGTATCAGCGAAAAGAGGTTGGAAGCCCCCCTCACCGACACCTCACGCTCGTACCCCCGACCGCCGAAAAGTAAGGCGATCGTAGGTCTTTCTGATTTAGTCATTTTTCCACCCCCAAGCATTACTACTTTTGAGTATATGGTGGGAGGAATTTTTCTGTTAATTTCTGCGCAACACCGCCACTCGCGCGTTGCCCGAGAGGTCGCGTATAATTTTGCAGGACATCTCATTCGCCTCTGCAATCTCGCGGAGCAGGTCTGCCTGTCCACAGCCTATCTCATAGGCGATAAAGCCGCCTTTGGCAATTCTATCCTTATAATTCCTTGTTATCGCGCGGTAGAAGTCGCCGCCGTCAGAGCCGCCGACGAATGCCGATTTTGGCTCAAAATATATCTCGCTTTCAAGTGACTCGTACTCGGCGTCGGTCACGTACGGTGGGTTGGAAAGCACTGCGAAAGCCTTATCAGTCACCGCCCCGTCCAGCGCATCGGCAAGCAGGAAATCCACTCTGTCCGCAAGGTCGAGTCTGTCTGCGTTCTTCCGCGCTACTTCTAGCGTGGACTCTGAAATATCCACCGCCAAGGCGGTAGTGTTTTCGGTATTATTCAGTACCGAGAGCGCCACGCACCCCGAGCCTGTGCAAAGGTCGAGAAAGCGCGCGCCTTTTGGCAGATTCCTCACCGCATAGTCAACCAGCACCTCGGTATCCGAGCGCGGTATGAGGCAGCTCGGCGACACGAAATACCTCTCGCGGTAGAAGTCGCACTCGCCGATTATATATTGCAGCGGCTCGCGATTTTTCCTGCGATTTACAGCATCTATGAGTGCCTCACTATTCGACGAAATCTCTCGTGACACGAGCTGATAGTCGGCAAAGCCGCCGAAATGACGGAAAATCGCCCTTGCATCGTGCGAAGCATCAGGCACATCTGCCGCCGAAAGAATTTCTATCGCCTCTTTAAGCGTCATTTTCTTTATTTGTAATTTGCGCTTCGCTATTCGGGACATCGAGGGCGCCGTCCCCTACGGTCTGCAATTCTTCATCGACGGAATCCTCATTTCGAATTTCCTCGGGCTCCCAAGGCTTCGCGTCAAAGAATTCCTTGAATTCGGGGTACTCGTCTCGCAGAGCGCACTTGAGCGAGGTTATCGCAACCTCGAGCATATCGAGCGTCGGCTCCTTGGTGGTTATTCTCTGTACCCACAGACCGGGTGCGGAAATTGCGCGGGTAATAAAGTTCGGGTGCTTGCCTGCAAGACGGATAATCTCATAGCCAAGGCCCATAAGTATAGGAAGAATGGCAATTCTGATAAGCGAATACGCCCAGGTTGCAAGACCGGGAATAAGCGACTTGATGATAAGTCCCGCGAAAATGCCGAGCAAAATCATAAAGAACATAAAGCTCGTGCCGCAACGGGGGTGGAATCTCGTGTGCTTTGCCGCATTCTCGGGAGTCAGCTCCTCGCCCGCCTCGAAGCAGGCAATAGACTTGTGCTCCGCACCGTGATACATAAAGGTGCGCTTGATGTCGGGCATAAGCGAAACGAGGACAAGGTAGCCGATAAATATGCCCACCTTAACGACGCCCTCGATAATCGCGGTCAGCCACTCGGGCATCACAGTGTTTGCCACAGCACCGAGCAGAAGATTAATTCCCGCAGTTATCCAAATCGGCAGGAACACGAACAGAAGTGCCGAGAGTCCAAGACCGAGTATGAGCGAAATCACCATAACGAGATCGGTGAGATTGACCCCCAGC
The DNA here is from genome assembly GCA_964463025.1 of uncultured Ruminococcus sp. GTDB lineage: Bacteria > Bacillota > Clostridia > Oscillospirales > CAG-272 > UBA1740. Next base: position 6,726 of record CAYXAC010000022.1, on the reverse strand, counting down.
TTCTCGGAGAGCCATTTCTCGAATTTCGAGGGCTCTTCCTCCTCGAGTCCAAGCGCATCAGCCGACGCGCCGAGCGTCTTGAAGCTGAGCATCATCATCTCGACGAAATTCACCACTCCGCGAACGATGGGCAAATCGAGTATTTTGTGTTTGCTTCTGACAGACACGAAGCTGTCGTCGGTCACAACGAGCGTTCCGTCATCCTTGCGACAGGTGGTAACGGTGCGGTTACCCGCCTTCATCATAACGCCCTCGATAACCGCCTGACCGCCAACCTTGCCAAGCCTTTGGCAAGCAGAATTTGTTTCATTATTCATCATATAAATCACCTCAAAAACTTGTATACATACTTTTGGATTATATCATTATATCATATTAAAAGATAAAAATAAATAGATATTATAAAAATTTTTATAAATTTTGCGCGAAGCGCCCTTTTGTCTGAACGAATGTGATTTTCTATTTATATTTATATTTCTATTTATATTTTTCTTTTTAATTTTTCTTCTTTCTTCTTCTTTTTTCTTCACCCCCTATAGTCCCCCTCTTCCTTTTCCTTCCTCTTTCACCGCTATTATAGCACAAGACATATCTATCTGTAAGTATGATTCGATGCCGAAATTTACTTCCTGGAAAAAGCTCCATTTTGTGCAATTTGACATTTTGCAAAATAAAATTTGACAGGCGCGCAAAAATATGGTATACTATATTAGTTAAAAAGATTTTGGGCGGAGGACGGCGAAATGATAAAGATAGAGAGAATAACGGTAATGAATTTCGAGAACGCTATGCGTGGCGCGAGAAATCCGCTTAACAGCTGGGCGAGAATGGATTCTTACTATGACGAGGACGGCAACTTCGTGCTTGGTGACAACGATCTTACGCTTGCTATGCGACTTGCCAAGGCGGGTAGTGATCACCGCAAGTTCCTCAGGCAAATTATCGTTTCGCTCGACATCACCGCACCGCTTTATTGGTGGAAGGAGTTCGATACCTACAAGGTCGGCACTGTTGCCAACTCCTGCTCGACTATGCACAAGATTCAAGCGAAGGAGTTCGTGCGTGAGGACTTCTCCTGCGAGAAAATGAGCGAGGACACCCTTGATGTGCTTGACGCGGTTATCGCAAATCTTGAGAAGAATCGCCTTGCGTTTATCGAAACTAAGGACAAGGCGTACTGGCACAATATGATTCAGCTTCTGCCAACCTCATATAACCAGCTTCGCACCGTGACTCTCAACTACGAGGTGCTTATCAACATTTATAATTCCCGCCGTCACCACAAGCTTGCCGAATGGCGTATATTGTGCGACGAGATTGCGAAGCTCCCCTACGCAAAAGAGCTTATCCAGATGAGAGAAATTGACGATGAGTAATATTTTTGACCTTTTTAAGCAGATAGAAAAAAAGCCCGACACCAAACCCGTGACCTACATAGTCGCAGGTCTTGGCAATATCGGCAAGCAATATGAGAAAACCCGTCACAACGCAGGCTTTCTCGCCATAGACTATATTGCCGAGAAGTGCGGTGTGAAAATCGACCGAGTGAAGTTCCGTTCCACCGTAGCCGAGGCGAATATCGGCGGTGCGAGAGTGCTTCTTATGAAGCCCTCGACTCTTATGAACAACTCGGGACTCGCCATCGGTGAGGCTGCGGCATTCTACAAAATACCGCCCGAGCAGGTGATAGTTCTGCACGACGAAATCAGCTTTGACCCCGGGCTAATCCGCATTAGGCGCAAGGGCTCGGCAGGCGGCCACAATGGACTGAAAAGCATTATAGCGCATCTTCCCGGCGAGGATTTTCCGCGTATCAAGATTGGCGTAGGCAAGAAGCCCTCGCCCGAATACGACCTTGCAGAATGGGTGCTTGGTAAACTTCCGGAGTCAGACCTCAAGGCGATTTCTGACAGATTCCCCGACATCAGCGGCGCGGTCGAGGAGATAATCAAGGGCAATATAGATTCCGCTATGAACAAATATTCCAAGTAAAAAGTAAACCAAAGTTAGCAAAATACGGCAAAATCGCCCCGAAAGCAGATTTCAGGCGAGCAGATTGCCGTTTGAAAATAACAGTATAAGGCAGGGTTATGGAGAGAATAACGAGTCTTATCAGGGCGGATGGGGAATACGGCGCCTTTGCCGAGCTTCTTCCGAGCGCCTATCGCGCAGCCGAGCCGCTTCCCATAGCGGTCAACGGTCTGACGGGCGGCGCAGAGAGCGCCTTTCTTGCCGAGAGCGTGCGTGACGCACGCGCGGTATCGAGTGCGCCCGTGCTTGTCCTCGCGGCAAACGAGGGCGAGAGGGAGAGAGCCGCTCTGGCACTTGCCGAGTCGGGACTTCGCACCCTCGTTTACAAGAAGCGCGACCTTGTTTTTTATAACATCAAAGCCTCTCATGACGTTGACCGTGAGAGGCTGTCGGTGCTTTCCGCAGTGACCGCAGGCGAGTGCGATGCGGTTGTTACCACGCCATCTGCTGCCCTTTCCTACACCGTGCCCGAGGAGATGCTTCTCTCGCTTTCGGTGGCTATAAAGGTGGGCGATATTCTCTCGCCCGAGGCGCTTTCCGAGAGACTTGTGACGCTCGGCTTCATCAGGGTTGACACGGTCGAGTCGGCAGGTCAGTTCGCCCGTCGAGGCGGCATCGTTGATTACTTTGGCGCAGAATCAGAAAGTCCCGTGCGAATCGAGTTCTTCGGTGACGAGGTTGACCGAATTTCGCTCTTTGACCCCCTCACCCAGCGCAGTCTTGACTCGGCAGAGGAGGCTCGGCTCATTCCTGCCACCGAGGTGATGATAAGTAGCGCGGCAAGAGGCAGAATTCTCGACTTTATAAACGCTAAAATTCCCACGCTTCCCGAGGGCAATTCCCTCGATAAGCTAAAGCGTGAGAAGACTATAATTGAGGGTGATGGAAGCGTTGACTTCCGTGACAAGTATCTCGGTCTTATATACGAAAACCCTGCGTCGCTTCTCTCATATTTCTCGACCTATAAGCGATGCGTTATATTCGCTCTCGGCACCAGCGGTTGCACCGAGGAACTTAAAAAATACACGGATTTTATTGAAAATGAAAAGATAAGTTTACTTTCCGAGGGGTTAGTAAACGAAATCGGGGCGAGATACCTGGCAGACGAAACCGAGTATAACCGCTTCCTTGCGGAAAATCTCACTATTCATATCAACGCCTTCTCAGGCGGTGTTGGCACTATGAAGCTCGCGGGACTTTTTGGCTTCCGGGCGCGCAGATGCGTCAGCTACGGCAGGAATCCCGCAATGCTCCACGACGACCTTTCGGCACTTCGCAAGGGACTCTACCGAGTGGTTATCGTAACCGATAATAAGCAGGGTGCGAGAGAGCTTGTTTCCTCGCTTGCCGAGGCAGATTTCGCCGCCGTGCCGATATACGACAAACCTGATTTTGACGTAAAGAATGCCGATGGTGGCAGAATCTTCGTCACGGTCGCGCGTACCGAGGGCTTTGAGCTGATTACACCTAAGATAGCAGTTCTCTCGATGGCTATTGACGAGGGGCGCGCGGTTATGCAACACCGCAAGCATCAGCGCACTATGCGCCGTCTTGGCGGAGCGAGTCAGCGGCTTATGAGCCACGCTGACATCTCGCCCGGTGACTACGTCGTGCACGCGAACTACGGCATCGGGCTTTTCGAGGGCATCGAGGCTGTGACCGTTGGCGGTGTCACGAGAGATTATATTACTATAAAATACGCGGGCACGGATAAGCTCTTCCTGCCCTGCGACCGCCTTGAAATGATAGGCAAATATATCGGCGAGCGCGAGGGCGATGGCACAGTCAAGCTCTCGAAGATGGGCGGCACCGAGTGGGCGAGAACTAAATCGCGCGCAAAGGCGGCGGCGAAGGATATCGCCAAGGGGCTAATTGCCCTCTATGCCGAGAGACAGCGCAAGCCGGGCTTCGCATTTCCTGCCGACTCCGACCTTGAGGACTCCTTTGCCGACTCATTCGAGTACGAGCTGACCGAGTCGCAGATGGTCGCTATCGAGGAAATCAAGCGCGATATGATGCGCCCCGTTCCGATGAACAGACTGCTCTGCGGTGACGTTGGATTCGGTAAAACCGAGGTAGCGCTCCGCGCCGCCTTCAAGGCGATAATGGGCGGAAAGCAGGTGGCGATTCTCGTTCCCACTACCATTCTCGCCGCACAGCACTACGCGACGGCAATATCCAGAACACGCGGTTATCCCGTCACCGTCGAGATGCTCTCACGCTTCAAGAAGCCGCGTGAGCAGGCAGAAATTTTGCGCAAACTCGCGCGAGGCGAAACCGACATAGTCATCGGTACGCACAAGCTTTTGTCAAAAAATATTGAGTTCCGCGACCTTGGATTACTGATAGTCGACGAGGAGCAGCGCTTTGGCGTTGCGCAGAAAGAAAAGCTCAAGGAGCTTGCAAGGAACGTCGACGTTCTCACGCTCTCGGCAACACCCATACCCAGAACGCTGAATATGGCGATGAACGGCATTAACGATATCTCAATTCTTGATGAAGCACCCGGCGAGCGCCGTCCCGTGCAGACCTACGTGCTCGAGCACGACGACTCGGTGATACTCGACGCTATCCGCCGCGAGCTTGCTCGCGAGGGTCAGGTTCTCTACCTATATAATAATATAGAGAAGATAGATTTCGTCGCAACGAAGATTATCGACGCGCTGCCCGAGGCAAGAGTTGCGGTTGCGCACGGCAAGATGGAGCGCGAGGAGCTTGAGGACGTATGGGGAATGCTCGTCGCGGGCGAGATTGACGTGCTCGTCTGCACCACTATCGTTGAAACAGGCATCGACCTGCCGACAGCAAATACGCTGATTATCGAGAATGCCGACCGCTTCGGACTCTCGCAGCTCCACCAGATACGAGGCAGAGTCGGACGCGGCGCGCGCCAGGCGTACGCATACTTCACCTACCGACCAGGCAAGGCACTTACCGATATTGCGGAGAAAAGGCTCTCGGCCATCAAGGAATACGCTGAGTTCGGCGCAGGCTTCAAGATTGCGCTCTGTGACCTTGAGATACGCGGTGCGGGCAACCTGCTCGGCGCACAGCAGCACGGATATATCGACTCGGTCGGCTACGACCTCTACGTCAAGCTTCTAAACGAGGCGGTTCTCGAGGAACGAGGTGAGCGAAAGCCCGAAGCACGCGAGGCGCACGTTGATTTGCAGGTTAACGCGCATATCCCCGAGAGCTATATCCCCTCGGGCTCGGCTCGAATGGAGATGTACAAGAAAATCTCGCTTATTCGCACACCCGACGATGAGAGCGATATCTATGACGAGCTGACCGACCGCTTCGGAAATATGCCGAAGTCTGTGAAAAGATTGCTTGACGTTGCGCTCATGCGAGCAATAGCCGAGCAGGGCGGAATCTCGCGCATTGAGGAGAAATCAGGCAGCCTGATTTTCGTCATTGATACACCGAATCTTGCCGTGTGGTCGGAGGTGTTCTACCGGCACAGAAATCTGCGTCTTGCTCCTTCGGGTGACAGAGTTGTGTGCAGACTTGCAGGTGATGAGCCTACCGCACTAGGAGTGCAGATTATGAAGGATTACTATAAGGCGATGTGCGATATAAAATCGACCGCCGAAGAATAAAAATAAAGGAAAAAACTATATGAATAGTCGCTATTTGTCAATAATTGTTGGCATTTTACTTGCTGCTGTCTTTACTATTGGCGGAGTTCTCGCAATTTCTGCCGGTGTTAAGAATGTACGCGCGGTCGTAAAATACGACAAGATTACCATCGATGAGGAAACCGTGCATTACCTTGCCGCCTACTATAAGGTAGTCTATCTTGAGGATCTCTCAAAGCAGGGAATTGATGTCTCGGATACCGATGAATTCTGGTCATCAGAGAGCGAGTACGGTATGAGCTACGGCGAGCATTTCGAGGGATCTCTGCGCTCCTTCGTCGCCAAGCTCGTTGCGGCGGCAAACCACTATGTCCGTCATTCCTCGTACACCCCCGACGACAAAATTGCGCTCACTATGCTATGCGAGGAAACGCTGAAAAACGAGGCGGACAGTGACGTGTCTATCTTTAATGCCAAGGCAAAGAAGTACGGATTTAATTACAACGACTTCCAGAACGCCGCCGCCCTTATGTATAAGGCAAAGCTTGCCGAAGAGTGTTATATTCACAATAGCAGTATTGACATCGAGCTGCTTATGCGCGAGGTTGAGTTCAGGAGTGGATACGGAGATATAGACGTGCTTTCGATTCCCGCGCTCGATTGCTTCATTATTTTCAGATAAAAATTACCTGATATTTTTTGCAAAAAGCTATTGACAAATAGCTAAACGCATAGTATAATTTAGTCAACTAAAGTGAAACCGATGAGAAAGAGTAGTAGCTCGGCAAGGACCGACACAGAGAGCCGCAGGCGGTGGGATTGCGGTACGGAGGGCAGAGTGAATGGACTTTCGAGGGCGGACCGAAAGCGTGAGCGAGTAGGCTTCGACGGCGGGCGGCCGTTATACCGCACGGCGCATTGAGCGTGCGCTTGAGGGAGCATTATGCTCTGAAACGGGTGGCACCGCGGATTGTTTACTATTCGCCCCGAGCAATTTGTTTTGCTCGGGGCTTTTCGTTGTAAATTCGAAATTCGAAATTCGAAATTAAGGCTCTCCCTTTGGGAGAGCTCCCGCGTTAGCGGGTGAGAGGGCCCTCTCCGTCACGCTTTGCGT
>CAYXAC010000021.1:0-10861 GCA_964463025.1 uncultured Ruminococcus sp. | reverse complement strand
GCCGTTACCGTAGACTTCAAGCGATAGACCTCTCTACGCTTTCTCGCAGTGGCTAAGTCGTAAACGGCAAAGCCACCGAAAGCGAGTACGAATAATACTAAAATAATTATTGAGGTATTAAGCATTTTTCCTCTAACTAGTTTTGGTTAAAACTATTATTTCAGATTTTTAAGTCTGTCCATTTCAGATTGTAAAGTATTTGTAGACGAATTCAAAAGAGTGGTGATATCACCGCCACCCAAGCCTGCAATTACCTGGTTAAAGGTTGTAGAGAAGGTGGGATATGCAACGGTTGCGGGACGCTCCTTACCGCTGAGCTCAAGCTGCTTGAGAAGAGTGTACTCGGGCGAGCCAACTGCATAATTCTTCTCAACGTCACGACGTGCGGGAATCATACCGGTTGCATCGGTGATAACCTTCGAGCTCTCTGCCGAGGTCATCCACTTGAGAAGCTCGAGAGTTGCGGTCTTGTCGGAGTGGTGGTTGTCGGTAATTGCGTAAGACCAGCTGCCCGTCGCGCTTGCTGCTGCTACGTCCTTGGGATAAGGAAGAAGTCCCCATTCATCGCGGGAAGCAAAGTTCTCTCTGTACTTGTCATCAAGCTCGGGAATAGTCCAACCGGAGGAGAGGTACATACCTACTTTACCGGTGAAGAAGTCGGTCGCACCGATGGCGTAAGAGGTATAGCCTGCGGTAATCAAATCCTTGATGAACTGGAATCCCTTTGCAGTTGCTGCGGAGTTATAATAACCGGTTGCGGTATAGCCATCCTCAGATGTGAAGCTGCCACCTGCCGCGTAGATGAAGGGATAAAGAAGATAAGGTGCGGTTTCGTCCTTGGTAGCGTCAAGACGCATATCTACTGCGGTTACACCGTGCTGCTGAAGCTTTGCGCAAACCTCCTTGAACTGAGCAAAGGTCCAGGGATTTTCTGCGGTATAAGCACTAACGTCTATGCCTGCTGCGCTGAAGATCTTCTTGTTGTAGAAGAAGCCTGCGCTGGACTCCTGGATAGGAAGACCGTAGAGCTTGCCGTCGTACATATTGAGTGAGTAGAACTTAGCCTGCTCGTCTGCGGAAATCAAGCTGCTAATGTCGTAAAGCAGACCCGACTTTGCGTAAGCTGCAGTATTAGGTGCGTCAAAGGTGATGATGTCGGCAAGAGTACCTTCGATCTGGTTAGCGAGAAGCTCGGTTTCATAGCCTGATGCGCCTGCGCTACGTGCCTTGAATATAGCCTGAGCCTTGATATTCTTATCCTTGTATGCAGCGTTGAATGCATCAACTCTCTTCTGATAAGCCTTGCCTTCGGTCGAGGACTTGTCAACGTGGAACATAATTTTTACGATGGTATTGCCCTCTGCGTCGGTTTCGTTCTCACCGTCGCCGGCGTTATCGCCGCCGAAGCATGCGGTCATGCTGAACGCCATCATGAGCGTAAGTACGATTAACAATACTGATGCTATAAGTCTTTTCATAATTTTCTCCTTTTCGCAGCCTTTTGCCGCTTTATATTTTTATTTTTTATTTTTATTATTTCGTTGTAGTGCCAAGCACAAATTTGGTTTTCAGCACCGTTCTGGTGCAGGTTTCTTCGCTATGAATTTTTTTGATAAGCAATCTGACTACCTGTCTTGCCATTTCCTCGATAGGCTGCTCGACGCTTGTCATATCGCTGTTGCCCCACTGCTTAAAAATACCGTCGTAAGAAACTATCTGCAAATCCTCGGGTATTTTCTTGCCTTGCTCTGTAGCCGCATCGTAAAAGACCTGCGACAGTGTGTATCCCGAAACGAAAACTCCGTCAACGTCGGAATACTTTTCCATAAAGTCAGAAACTACTACCGTTTCTTCTCCGTGCTGCATCACCTCGTTGACCATGCGAATCGGCATACCGTGTTCCGCCATAACGTCAAGGTAGGCGCGCTCTCTTTCCATAACCTCCGAGTCAACCAGAGGCTTCGAGCCTATAAAGCCAACCTTATTGGCACCGCGTTCTATCATATACTTGATTGCCTTTTTGGTTGCTTCATAGTTATCGCTGGTAACGTAAGGTATGTCTTTACCCAGCACTCTGTCTATTGAAATAATGGGACAGTCCTTGAGGTCGTCTTCCTCGTGAATATAGTGAGTAACGAAAACCGCACCGTCAACCTTTTTGTGCTTGATTCTGCTTATAATCTCGGTTTCCTTTTCAACTCTCTGCTGTGAAGAAACCAAAATTACCGAGTAGCCGAACCTATCCGCTTCGTCCTCGACGTAGTACGCGAGTTTTGCGAAGAATGGATGATTGACGACGGGGACTAGCAGAGCAATAATGCGAGTTTCGTTCTTTCTTAACTGCGACGCCATGTTGTTTGGCAAATAGTTAAGCGATTTCATCGATTCAATTACTTTTTTTCGCGTTTTCTCGCCTACTGCCTTTTCGTTGTTGATAACTCTTGAAACAGTACCTATGCCAACTCCTGCGTGCTTTGCCACATCTTTAATCGTTGTTGCCAACCTTTTATCCTCCAAAAATAACGTTGTTATTTGCGGATTGTTATACCACCGTTACGCTAACGGTCTTGTCGCCGTTGATAACGACGGTGTTAACGCCTTCGGTTAAAACGTCTACATAAATTGTAAGCATTAAGTTCTTTACGTTATACTGCTCTGCGGTGAGCTGAACTCCGTTAACGGTAACGGTATTTACCTCAACGTTTCCGAGGTAGATAACCGCGTTACAGCCACACTCTATAGTCACGCCTTTGAGTACCGTTTGAGTAACTGCGGTAACATTCACCGTGAATTCGTATGCACTCGAGCCACCAACAGCCTTGAAGGTGTAGGTTCCAACGGGCAGAAGCTCAAAATACGAAGCATCTATTACAAGATTTCTTCCGCTTGTGGTATAGAACGCCCTGTCAACCTTTGTGTTTTGCAGCGTTTTGTTGTAAAGGGCGGTTATCACCTGATTCGAGTCACCGACAACCGTCAGGCTGCCCGTGCCACCGTAGGAATACTGATCGTTGAATTTAGCAACCGACTTAAAGGTTGCCTTGCCCGAGTAAACGTTCAAGCCGAAGAGACCTTCGGTAGGCTCATCTTCATCAAGTACTGCATCAATCGCAAGATTTCCGTTGATGTATGCCTTGATCGAGGTGCCGATCGCCTCAACTCTTAAAACTACGTTGCTTGTGTTCACGTTAGGTGCGGCTGCTCTGCCTATCTCACCGTTTTGCGACCACATCTTAACGATTCTCTCGTTGTTATCGTAGTTAAAGATGATGTATTCGCTCATATCCTCATTTGCTCTGAAGATAAACGCAGCAGCAACTGCATCAAGCGAGAAGGCTACCGAGCAGTTAAAGTCGGACGCGCTCTGGCTGGATAAGATATATCCGTCACCCGCGGGGCTTGTTGCAACTATTTCAGAGCCCTTTGCAATCCAATTACCAGCAATTATTCCGTCACTGCTAAAGGGAATGTCGCTCTCGGGCGAACCATTATAGACGATAACCTTTATTACCTTTTTCTGATTACCGCAAGAAGCAACGATAGTTGCATTACCCGAGCCAAGAGCCTTGACTATAACGCCGCCAATCGTGCTTTCGATAGAAACGAATTCGCTTCCGCTCTGGAGCTCCCAGGTGATTTCCTCACCCGAGGTGGAGTATGCGGTTATCAGCTTTTCGGTAGTAATATATGTATCAAGCTCTGCCGTCTCGTCGCTGATATAGAGAACGGTCTCGCCCTCAACAGGCTCAAAGTCACGCCAGATAGAGCCGATTTCGTTAAGCGTCAGGCTCTCAACCGTTACTTCCTTATCTACCGCGAATTCTGCCTTTACGGAATAGGGTGATGCTAAGGTTAATAAGTAGAAGGGAATCTTGAAATCGTCACAAAATACTTCTACACCACCGTTGTCGGAGAGAATATGGAAATCCTGTGTTCCGAAATTTCTAGGACCTGAAGTATATCTGAAGCGATAATCCTTGATATTAAGTCCTGCCGATGAGGTGAATCTACGGTCTACGAAGTAACCCTCCTCAGCGTTCCAACCAATCTCGGTATATTCATCATCGCTTACGTTAATCTTTATGGAAATAGATGCGTTATTGGGGTTGTTAATCTTCAAAAGCATTTCAAAGATATGAGTGTTCACATCTGCAAGAATGTTTTCGCTTGAAGCGTTAACCTTCTGACCGTTTATAGTGATCAGATTAGTCTTGTCAAAGGCGGTGCTGTCCTTTACGATAGGTGTCTGGGTTAAAATGTATCCGTCGCCCTCGGTGGAAAGTCCCCAAACGGCAGGAATCGTCATACCGCTGCCGTTCCATACCTTTCTTGCGTTAGCGTAAATACCGCTGTCGGTATCTGCGGGAACACCTGCAAACCAGCTGATCGATACAGTCTTGCCAAAGTATGCGCTTGCGCTATCTCTTATGCTGAAGGTCTGAGTTGCATACGAGTCGGTGCCGAAGTCCATTTTCTGGAAGTCGCTCTGATCTATACTTCCGCCGTCCTTGTCGGTAAAGACGATGTTGTTTCCGTCGTAGGTCATCTTACCAACTATGTATTCTCTGCCCGAGAGTGAAAGTACGGTGTAAACATTACCGTCATCTGCCGTCAAGGTAACAACCTCGGGACACTCGGGTACGTTTGCTGCGAACTGACCTGCATAGGACCAATCAAGAAGGTTAGTGGACTTTAAGAACCAAACTCTGTTTTCCTGCTGTCCGGTGAGCGCCATGCCCCATACGGTAGTCTTGCCGTCTTGTGTTTCTACGGGGAATACCTTGGGGTCACGGCAGGCAACCTTGTGATAGATTCCGTCAGCACCGGTTGCAACCGTCTGGGGAATCATCTTACGCTTTGTCCAAGTCATACCGCCGTCGTCGCTCGACATAATCATCTGGTCCTGCATTCCGCCGTCGCGGGTATAGAAGGCGATAAGTCCGTTGCCCTCTCCCTCGGCGAACCAGTTAAGCGCGTCTATTGCAGCGCTGTCACCCTTTCTGTACTCGTACGCAGTACCCGACCACATATAGCCAGCGCCGCTGCCCCAATCTTCATCGGGGAACAAGCATATAGGCAGAAGCTCCCAGTGAACGAGATCGGTGCTTCTCGCGTGTCCCCAATACATATCACTCCAGTAGTTGCTGTAGGGGTGATGCTGGTAGAACAGGTGATAGTAACCATCGTAATATACAAGACCGTTGGGGTCGTTGTTCCAATGTGCGTACTGTGAGAAGTGATACTGGTTACGGTAGAGCTCGGTGTAATATGAATAGTCACTCTTGCCGTAGTAGATATCGGTAAACTGAACCTTGGAATTAAAGCAATTAAAGCCGATATTACCGCCGCCGTAGGATACTTCCTCGGGGAGCTTCTCCAAAGTGTTAAGGTCTATCGTGTTATCAATGCCGAATCTACGGATATTATCGGCATAGAATTCTGCGTAAACGGCATCTTCTTCGGGAGTGATAACCACTTTAAGCTGAACCTTATCCAAGGTCGCAACCTTCGAGCCGACGAGACGTCTTTCGCTATCGGTCATTTTATCGTTACCGATGAAGTAGTCGGTTAAAAGTTCAACTGCACTTGTTTTGCCGTCTTGAACGGTAAAGTAAAGAAGCTTTACAAGATTTGCCTCTCTGTCTACGTTAAATACCCAATAGTGAGAGCCATCCTCTGAACCGAATGCAAGGCCGGATGCCACGCCGCTATCGAAGGAAACCGTTGCGGTATAAACGAACTTTTCATCTGCACCGTAAGTGATTTCCGAGAGGTTAAAGCTATCTGCAGTGCTCTGCATGCTAACCTTGCTTTCGATAGCAACCACATCATCGGTTTTCTCGTTGCTTGTTGTTTCGTTATTGGTTGTTTCGGAGGGAGTCGGATTATCCGTTTTGCTCTCCTCGTTGTTTTCCTGACTCGTATTGTCGTTGTAGGTGATTTCCGCAGGGGTGACATTATCGTTTTTGCTTTCTTCACCCTCTGTGCCGGACTTCTTGCCAAAAGCACATCCGGCAAGCAAAAGACTTACAACGGCAATCAATGCCAGGATTAGAATTTTCAGACTCGTTTTCATCATTTCTCCTTCCATTTATTAAGATAATTATTTATAGTATCTAAATCGGGTAGGTTATCTATCGCACCGCGTCCCGTCGTATTGAGCGCGCCTGCCACGTTGCCGAAGCGAAGCGATTCGCTGAGCAGCTCTGCGGTTAATGGATTTCCTACATATTTATCTAATATAGAGAGTGTTCCTGCAAAGAAGGCGTCGCCTGCACCCGTGGTGTCTATCGAGTTGACTGTAATAGTGGGAATTTGACCGCTTTCACCCTTATATCTCCACTCACTGCCATTTTTGCCAAGAGTGATCAAAACCAGCTTGTCGGTTAAACCTGCAACGTATTCTTCGGTAAAGGTCTCAACCTCGTCCTCGGAGAATTTAACGATATCCGCTACGGCCAAAATCTTTTTGTAGGTTTTTACCGCGCTTTCTTTATCTCTGAAAATATCGGTACGGTAATTGACGTCAAAGGCAACCGTCTTACCGAATGCGTGCGCACGCTCTATGATATCCAGCGCGTATTCTACGCATTTCGGATCTGCCAGCATAAGAGAGCCAATGCATACTGTATCTGCCGATTTTATCAGCTCGTCGCTCACCGTCGGCATAAAATAATCTGCCGTGTTCTTGCGGTAAAAGCAGAAGGATCTCTCCCCATCCTCGTTTAATTCCACGAAGGCAAGCGTAGTATTGCGCTCCGGATCCTTGTGGATATAGGTGGTATCCATGCCGAAATCCCCGGCATATTTTATCAAAAACTGTCCTACCAGGTCATCACCGACGCTGCCGACAAACTTGACATCTGCTCCAAACTTATGTAATGCGCTGGCTACGTTAAAGGGCGCGCCGCCTGCCTTTCTTTCATAAGTAACAATTCCGTTTTTTTCCTCACCGATCATATCGGCGAGAATTTCACCAATGCAAAGTAACAATTTAATCCTCCGTTTGTGTTGCGTTTTCTAATTGTTTCATATACAATCTAGTTTCATTTATGGCAAATATTATCGACCTCACCGCCAGCGTCACGAAGAACAATATAATCGGTAGTACGGTAATTATATTGCGAGGGACGAAGAATGCGATAATCACAGTAAGTACTGCAGATAGTGCGCTCGAAAACCACATATACGATCCGATAATCTTGAACGTTCCGCCAAGCGACGTTATACTTTCAACACCGCGCAGCTTTAATATCGAATACGCCAAAAGCGTAACGACCATAGGCATGAGCGCTATGAACGGGATAAACGAGAAAACGTTCATTGCGTATGCGTATAAGGTTAAAAATAAGATAGAGCCGAATGATTTTTTTATAAAATTATCTGCCTTCGTGTTTGACTCAGCCTGACTTGCGCCTTCTGCAATTAAAGTACCGTTTTCAAGATCTCCGTAAAAGCCGTAGAACGAAAAATCTATACCGCCATCGGTTTCGAAAGAGCCTGCCATATAATCATCAAACATAAATAGATACTTATCAATACCCGTGCTTATATATTGATGATAGTAATAATTTCTGAGCAGCGGAATCTCGGAAGAACTCTCATAATTATCTATTGAAGGATAGTAATTTGTAAAGTAAAGTTTGTAAATTGCTCTATTATACTCGTTTTTTGTTATTTTTTCTTCTTCGAGGTCGCTCGATATTTTTTCAGCCTCAAGCTTGATTTCACTGCTCAATGTATCAAGGTATGACCTGTAACCGTCAACCAGCGTATCGGTTAACACAAGTTCGTCACCCGTATATCTTAACTTAAAATCAAAGTTTAGCTTTGCTACTGCACTCAAGGAAAGATATTCCTCGTAGGTAATTTCAAGATTCTGACCGTCGTTGGAAAGACAGTAGGCCTCAACCTCTGCAAGAGCGTCCGCAGGGCGAGAATCAATAACTACGTTATAGCCGTTCTTGGAATAATTTTGCTTGTCGGTATCATTTTCGTAGGTGTTTACAAGAAGGCTTTCGGCATATTCGCCACCCTGTTTTTTTGCCTTTAAATCACCGTCGTCAATTTCAACGATAACGCGCTTATCGGCATCGGGATTCGCGAGAACCGAGTGTACGGTTGCCTTAAAATCAGTGGAGTTATTATAATGCACCGAGAACGGCAGCATATCTCCGCCGACGAATCCTGCCCATATAAAGACAAGTGCCAAAATAAGTCCGAGCAAAACGTTCGCATATCCACGCTTCGCTGCGCCCTTTGAAATCCTATCGGAAAAGAAGCTAAGACCGAAAAATTCAAACCATTTTTTCATAAATTACTTGTTTCCGTACTCACGGGACATAATGGAGCATTCGCTTTCCTTATCAAAAAGATGAACGAATCTTTCATTAAATTTAATATATACAACCTCGCCGGGCATGAGATTATTTCTCTCAGGCACGCTTACGATAACGTCATTTCCCTTTTCCTCGAAGCGAACGAAGAGCTGTGTGGTATTACCCAAAACCTCTTTAATTGAAAGCATGGTTTTAATACCCTCGTCGCCTATTTTAATATTCTCACTTCTTGCGCCGAGATAAACGCTGTGAACGTTACCGTCAAGATATTTATCCTCTATAGTGCGAAGCTCCGAAAGATTAAGCTCTGTGCTTTGACCGTCGCTGAATACGACCTTAAGCTTATCCTTTACACTCTGAATATCAACCTCGAAGAAGTTCATCTGCGGTGTGCCGATAAAGCCTGCCACGAACTTGTTCTCGGGATAGTCAAAGAGATTGGTAGGCGTATCAATCTGCTGAATAACGCCGAGCTTCATAACAACTATTCGAGTACCCATCGTCATGGCTTCAACCTGATCGTGAGTAACGTAAATAAAGGTAGTTTTAAGCTGATTATGTAGCTTTACTATCTCTGCTCTCATGTCAGTTCTGAGCTTAGCATCAAGGTTGGATAGAGGCTCGTCAAGCAGGAACACCTTGGGGCCGCGAACCATTGCACGACCGAGTGCTATACGCTGACGCTGACCGCCCGACATTTCCGAAGGCTTGGAGTCAAGAAGTTCTTCGATTCCGAGAATTTCTGCCGCCCACTGCACCTTTTCGTCTATCTCCTCTTTGGTCATATGAACGTAGTTAAAGAGAGGAACGGGCGTGCTCTTGTAGTATTCCAAATCCTTTTCGGCATCGCTGATGCGCTTTTCAAGAAGTGCTTTCTTTTCTTCAAGGTAATTGGTCTCTTTTTCATTCTGCTCCTTTGCACTCTCGGTATCCTCAAGCTTTTTGACCAACTTTTTGATAACCTTTGCGTTCTCAAGCGTCTGATCCTCGAAGAGTGATGAGAGTTCTTTATTTATTTCATCTATCTTTGCCTGACAGGCAGAAACAGAACCGACGTATTTAGCCGTATCTTTTGTTAATGCGGTCTTTTCCTTGCAAAGCTCCTTGAGCTTTTTGGTTGCTTCTGTAATCTTTTTATTATCAATCGCTACAATCTGATTGCCCTCTGCGTCAAGCTTTGGAACCGGCTTCTTGCGCATTTTAAGACCGAACGCAATATTGTCGTAAGCGGTAAGATGCGGATAAAGCGCATAGCTCTGGAACACCATTGCAATATCTCTGTCCTTGGCGTCAACGTTGTTGACTAAACGGTCGTCTATATAAAGCTCACCGCCGCTTATTTCCTCAAGACCTGCTATCATTCGCAGGGTGGTTGACTTGCCGCATCCCGAAGGACCGACGAATACGATAAACTCACCGTCGTTGATTTCCATATTGAAATCCTTGACGGCAACGAAGTCACCACTTCTCTTTTTCGATTCGCCTTTAGCATTCTTTTTTGCCTTGCCGACTCCTGCGTATATTTTGTAAACGTGTCTTAATAATAATCCGGACATAAACAATTTTCCCCTGTTTTCTTAAAGAAATTATTCTTGCATTTATCATTATACAACATGAAAAACGAAAATGCAATAGTTTTTTGGAATCGTTTCCATTTTTTTAGAAGTTTGTAAGTTTTTACAATTTTCAAGGTCGTTTTTGACATACAAAAGAAGGTTTTTTGTACAATTCAACTAAAATTTGCATAAAATGTCGTACTATGCGTATATCCGGGTGCGCTTCTGCGCAAAAAAGCGCAATGACTCCTTACCTTAAGGAGTCATTGCGCTAAATTATATTAAAATCTATTTATTGGTATAACCACTATCTTCTTTATATCAAAGCTTTTCGAGAGTTTCCATTACGTAGTTGCCGAAGGCTTCGCAGGTTGCGCCGGTGTCACGGCCAGTAATAACGAGCTTCTTTTCCTCAAAGGTACAAATGTCGAGCGCGCGCTCGAGCTTGTCGGCTCTGTCCTGATAACCAATGTGCGAGAGAAGCATTACCGACGCGCGAAGCATCGAGCAGGGGTCTGCGTAAATTGCTCTGCCCTCTCTGACCATTCTGGGCGCGGAGCCGTGAATTGCCTCGAACATCGCATACTTCTTGCCGACGTTAGCACAGCCTGCGGTGCCTACTCCGCCCTGGAATTCAGCCGCCTCGTCGGAGATAATATCGCCGTAGAGGTTGGGGAGAAGAAGAATCTGGAAATCCTTGCGGCGCTTCTGGTCAACGAGCTTTGCCGTCATAATATCCGCATACCACTCGTCTGTCGTAATCTCTGGGTAAAGCTCTGCAACCTTGTGGCAATCCTCAAGGAAATTGCCGTCGGTGGTCTTGATTATGTTCGCCTTTGTGACGAGAGAAACTCTCGTTCTGCCGTTCTTTCTTGCGTAATCGTAAGCGATTCTTGCAATTCTGTCAGAGCCCTGCTTGGCGGTAACGGTAAAGTCAACCGCGAGGTCCTCGGTAACGTTAAAGCC
>CAYXAC010000020.1:0-11183 GCA_964463025.1 uncultured Ruminococcus sp. | reverse complement strand
GCCTCCCTTTACACAAGGGAGCCTTTTCTTTAGCCCTTAATTCACTTGTCATTTTTCTTGAACAAGCACTGCGTTTGTGTACACAAATGCAAAAATACGGCATACCTCTTTTTCGAGATATACCGTATTTTTTTGCAAAGTGTCTTTCTTTTGAAGTACGACCCTAAATTTGTGTTTTTAATCAAGCTTTACTGCGTGTCCCGAGCAATGTCCGTCGAACATTCCGGTCATATCACAGAAGAGCTTATCTCCGTTTTCCTTGAAGCCTATTGCTTTAAGCAGCCTTTCCACGCCAGCCGTCTTATCCGCATAGCAGCTATGAGCACCGCAGGTGTCAATGAAATTCATCGTCTGTCTGCCGAGGATGAACATCGCCTCAAAATCGTCGTGATGTGCAGGCTCACGCAGGTCAAATATGTATCCCGACTCGCCTATCTCGAACTGCGACATACCCATAATATCGCCCGTGTCGATGTCAAACATCACGTAGGCAAACGCGCCCTCGCGATAGTCAGCACCGCACACACGGCAGAGCTCTATCTGTTCTTCCGTACTTTGTACAGGCGTTATCTTAAACATTTTTCACATTCCTCGTAGCCTTGTAAAGATATTCGACCTCAGAGTCCTCGAGGTATCTCCATTTGCCGACAGGCAGACCGTCGAGCTTCAGGTTACCGATCGACACACGAGAGAGCCTTTTTACCGTGAGTCCTGCCTGCTCGCACATCTTTCTTATCTGGCGGTTTCTACCCTCAAACAGAGTCATTTTCAGAACAGTTCCGCTTTCGTCCTCACCGCTGACGGTTACTTCAACAGGCTTAATCTTGTATCCGTCGATCACGAGAGGCGAAG
Organism: uncultured Ruminococcus sp.; assembly: GCA_964463025.1. Classification (GTDB taxonomy): domain Bacteria; phylum Bacillota; class Clostridia; order Oscillospirales; family CAG-272; genus UBA1740. The sequence continues at coordinate 10,331 of CAYXAC010000020.1, read as the reverse complement.
TGAGAATGTCCATCTGCTCCTCGCTGACCGCACCGCCAACCTTAACACGATATACCTTGCCTATCTGGTGGCTCGGGTGCGTGAGTCGGTTCTTCAGCTCACCGTCGTCGGTGAGCAGAATCATGCCCTCGGAAATCATATCGAGCCTACCGACAGGGTACACCCTCGCGCTCACACCCTCAAGCAGATCGGTCACGCACTTTCTGCCTCTGTCGTCGTTGGTAGAGGAGAGGTATCCTCTCGGCTTATTGAGCATAACGTAGGTATGCTCGCGTTTTTCAAATCTCACGCGTTTTCCTTTATAGGTCACAACGTCGGCGGCAGGGTCAACCTTCGTGCCAATAGTCGCTACGTGACCGTTCACCGATACGTTACCTCTCTCGATTTCGTCCTCTGCTGCACGTCTTGACATCAGACCTGCGTCTGCTATGAATTTTTGAAGTCTAACCTTTTCCATTGAAATCTCCAAAGTGAATTTATTTGAATAGGGAACTAATCTTCCCCCATAACGTCTTATTTTTTTCTCTAGCGACACTCTCGGTCGCCATGAGATTTACTCTCGCATATTCCTTACCCTCAATAGTGAATATCACTTCGCCGAGAATATCGCCCTCGCTTATCGGTGCAACCACAAATCTTGAGAGTTTAACGTGACTTTCAAAATCACCATCGCCCTTCTCGCGTATCAGACTTGCACCATCCTCGTTAGCTACAATAAGTGATTCACACTTAGCGTCAAGCACGGGAATCTCATACTCATACTCATAAGGCTCTGCAAAGCTGATTTTTTCGAGCGTTTCGTAGCCGTAATCGAGCATATTCTTATGGTCCTGCCAATCGCTCGGCGCGTCAAGCGTAACTGTTACGAAAGTCAGCCCATCACGCTCCGCAGCACCGACAAGGCATCTGCCGCTTTTCTTGGTAAAACCCGTCTTAACACCGATACAACCGTCGTACATATTTAGTAGCTTATTGTGATTAACGTAGGTGCGGCTGCGTTCCTCGGTGATAAACGACATTTTATAAGTAGAGGTAATCTCCTTGAATTTCGGGTTAGCTAGCGCCATCCCCGCAATTTTCGCAAGGTCCTCTGCGGTTGTGTAATGATTCTCGGAGTCGAGTCCGTGCGGATTCTCAAAACGAGTATTAGAGAGCCCCATCGACTCTGCGCGCTCGTTCATAATATCTGCAAAGCCCTCGACGTCACCGCCAATATGGCAGGCGATAGCCACCGCGGCATCGTTCGCACTTTGCAGGAGCAGGGCATAGATCAGCTCGTTCATAGTCAACTCGTCACCCTGCCGTAAGTAAGCCGACGAGCCCTCGACACCTATTGCCGAGTCATCGATTTTCACGACCTCGTCGCCCTCGCATTCCTCAAGCGCGATAAGCGCCGTCATTATCTTCGTTGTGCTCGCCATCGGCAGTCGCTCGCGTGAATTCTTGGAATATATAAAACTATCGATTTCCGGCACATAAAGCACAGCAGACTTGGCACTTACGTTAAAATGCGAGCTTTTTGCTTCTGCTGACGGATATAATCCAAGAAGCGAAAACATTAAGAGAAAAACCGTAATAACGGCAACGATACCGACAAAGTTATCCTGTCTTTTCATAAAACTCTCCTTTTTTCTTATCATTCCTTGAAAAAAGTGGGAGTATTCTATGAAATTTATGACAGTACCGTTTTTATCTTCTCGATTATCTCGGGCGAATGCTCGATAAGATTGGTTATCCGCTCTACGTCGTTCGCCCCGCTTGAATTTATGTGTATAATATTAACCTCACCGTCACGCCCGACGGTAAGAAAGGCTACGGGAGTAATAGCAAGCCCTGTGCCTCCGCCACCACCAAAATTCTGCTCGTAGCGCTCTTTTCTGTTTCCGTAATCAATTCCGCCTGTAGCAATACCCATAGCAACCTTCGATACGGGAATAACCGTCACACCGCTTGGTGTTGTAATAGCGTTTCCTATCACAGTTTCCATATCGGTGAAGCTGCGGATACCGTCCATCGACGCCTTGATAATATCACTCATTTTGTTTTCCGACATCAAGAAAAACTAAGCCTCTTTTCTTTTTTAATATTTCTGTAAAGGCAAAAAGATCCGAAAGCTATTTCGTAAAGTCTTGCTTTAACGGTAATATCGCAGAGAAATAGGGAATTACCGGGAATGAAGTTCACAGCATTTTCCTCAAGAGTAAGTTTTTCCACCTTCGTTTCAAGATATGCAAGAATTGCGTAAATTAGCGAGTGATATCCGTATGGCTTGGTCAGGGTGGAATAGCTGAATTCCTTTGTTCTTTGCGGCGGTGTGATCCTCTTGACAACGACCTCGCATTTTTTAAATCGCTTCAGCGTTTTTATAATAATGCGTACATAAGTCAGGGCAGAAAGCTCGTTTTCGTTATCCTTTTGCTTTTTGCCCTTCTTTTTATTTTTCTTTGTCAGAACTAGTGCAAATATCGGCATATGGATTTCTACTGTCAAAAATTCTCCGTTTTTAACTCTTACCCAAATCTCTCGCGAGAATATAAAGAATATTAAAAATAAGAGAATTATTGAAATCAAAAATCCTGCCATATCGTTCCTTTAATCGTTTAGGATATCATCCTCTGCCGATTGCTCGTCCTCGTATGAAATCTCCTCGGCCTCAACGGGCTTCTCGCCCTCGGTTTCGCTTTCATTAACCGCAAGCTCCTCCTCGGTCATAGCGATCTGAAGCTCATCGACGGTCTCCTCGACTGTCTGCTCACCGTTCATTCGGGCGAACATCGCCTGAATTTCCTCTGCCGTAGTGGGCAGGGCGTCAATGGTCGAAAGACCGAACGCACGCAGGAAATCGGGAGTAGTGCCGTATAGCATCGGTCTGCCGGGCGCGTCAAGTCGTCCCTTGGATTCAATAAGTCCTCGGTCGATAAGATTATTCATAGCGTAAGAGGAGTCAACTCGTCTGAGTGTATCGACGAATGCTCTCGTTACAGGCTGATTATATGCCACGATAGCAAGAGCCTCCATAGACGAGGTCGAGAGCGTACCGCTTTTCTTGATGCCAAGCGCCTCGCGTATCTCGTTGAGATAATACTTTTTGGTGCAGAGCTGGCAGGAATCAGCGTATGTAAGCAGTATAACACCTCTCGGTATATCCGAGTTGTTGTACTGTATTGAGTATTCTATTACACCTTCCTTGATTTTAGAAGGAGTGGACTCGAATACTCGCGCAAGCGTCGCATAAGAAATCGGATGCCCCGCCGCGAATAGTATCGCTTCGAGTGCTTCCTCGAATACTACCTTTCGCGCAGGCTCTGCCGGTTGGGCAGATTCCATATTTTCCGTTACGGATACTTTTTCATTTGTATTTTTAGTTATTTCTTCAGTCATTATTCTCAACCTCGTTTTCGCTGCTTTCCTCGGGAGAGGTGTCAAATTCACTCTCGCTGTTTTCTGGCGGTATGTAGTCGCGATTAAGCTTAAGGCTCATTTCGAGTCCGGTTTCGTTATATTCAACCACGTCCTCGATAACGGTAACGGTGGTTATTATAATTCTACCGAGCTTAATAAGCTCGAGTATACCCATAAAGCGAGCCACAAGCTCCGCACGCGAATCCGCATTCGAGAGCAGGGTAAAGAGCGTTGCCTCCTCAACAGTTTCGAGAAAGGCGCACATCTCGTCAATCTTTTCCTCAACCGACACCACCTTGCGCTTGATAAGCGGATTAACAAGCTCGCCAGGTGTCTTTGCCGCCTCGGCAACCTTCATACGCTTCAGCACCGATTCGAGCGCCTTTACAAGCAGCCCTGTGTCAAGATTAAGCGGTAGTCCCTTCTCGGGCGGAATCTCGTCTGTTCCCTTGATATATCTTCCCGAATACTCGTCGTATCTCGGGCGCAGCTCCTTTGCTGCCAGCTTTGCCTGCTGATAGAGCATCAGTGCATCGGCTATCTCACGTCTTGGGTCATTCTCGGTGCCTTCCTCGTGGGGTAGAAGCATTCTGCTCTTGATAAGCATAAGCTCGCTTGCCATAACGATAAATTCGCTGGCAATATCAGGGTCCATTCTCTGCGCCTCGGTGATATATTCAACGTACTGGTCGCAGATGAGGGCGATAGGTATATCGGTAATGCTCACCTTGTTCTTGCTGATAAGAGTCAGAAGCAGGTCTAGCGGCCCCTCGAACTGATCGAGGCGGTAGGTAAGCTGTTCAATCATAGGGATAAAAAGGTCCTTTCGTTAAAACTGTAGGAAGGGGATAAGCTGCCAGAAATCGAACATCAGTCCCGAAATAAAGGATATCGCCGTCCCGAGCATATCCGAGAGCGAGAATATTCCGACTATAAAGTTAAGCACGGGACTTGCCGCAATAAGCGGTATTGAGCGAAGCGCGTATGCGACGTAGTCACCGACGAGTAGCCAAGCAAGCACTCCATAATAAATCTTCTGTTCGTGTCTTAAAACGGTATAATATATCTTCTCGGGCAAAACAAGACCAAGAAGCCTTGAGCCGTCAAGCGGCGGAATCGGGAGCAAATTGAATATAGCAAGACCGATGTTTATTGAATGGAATATCCAAAGGAAGAGCAACGTGTTGTTCGCAAGATTAAAAGCAAAGTTCGCTGATTCAAACACAACATCGCGAAGCAACGCGAAAGTCAAAAGATAAAGCAGGGCAGAAACGAACGCCATTATTAAATTAGACAGAGGTCCTGCAACCGCTGTTATAGCGAATCCCTTTCTCGGATTTTTGAAGTTGCGCATGTTTATGGGTACAGGCTTTGCCCAACCTACGTGGAGAAATATCATGCAGATAGCACCGATGGGGTCAATATGCTTTATCGGATTGAGTGTGAGCCTGCCAAAATTTTTGGCAGTATCGTCGCCCATTTTATATGCCGCATACGCGTGGCTGTATTCGTGCACAGTCAGCGCAATTAGTGCCGCTAAAGCAGATAGAATATAGTATATCGGGTTTTCCATAATATTATCCTTCCTAAAAATTAAGAAATTGCATCAATTATTTTTTTCCAAAGCTCGTCTTTGCCCGCGCGTGAAACAGACGAGAAGGGAAGAATCTCTATTCCCGTTCCCTCGAAGTATTCCTTGTGCAGCTCGTCGATTCTGTTCTGCAAAGCGGTCTTTGAGAGCTTGTCGGTCTTTGTCGCGACTACGACGAAGTCAATGCCGTTATCAAGCATCATGTTTATCATCATAATATCGTCGTCGGTGGGCCCCGTTCTGATGTCGATAAGCTGTATTACGAGCTTCAGAGCATCGCTTGACGGATTCTTCACGAAGTAATCCTCGGTAAGACTGCTCCACGAGCGCTTTGAGTCCATAGAACGCTTTGCGTATCCGTAGCCGGGAAGGTCAACGAGATAGAGCTTTTTATCTACGTTGTAAAAATTGATAGTAATAGTTTTGCCGGGTGCAGAGGAAACTCTCGCCAGCGACTTCCTGCCGAGCAGAGTGTTGATAAGCGAGCTTTTGCCCACGTTCGACCTGCCAGAGAGAGCCACCTGTGGTCTTACGTCGCGAGGGAACTGCTTCTGGTGTCCCGCAGTAAGCGCTATATCGGCATTATTGACGTTAATCTTCATAGTTATTTATCCTTAAAATGAATTCTCAAGCACCGCGCCAAGCACGTCGGAAGCGGTTTTGCAGGGAATAAAGTGCAGATTATCCTTTGCCTCGGAGTCAATGTCGTCGAGGTCGCGCATATTATCGGCAGGAATAATCACCGTGCTGATGCCTGCTCTGTATGCCGCAAGCGTCTTTTCCTTCAGACCGCCGATAGGTAGCACCTTGCCGCGCAGGGTAATCTCACCCGTCATAGCAAAGTCACGCTTAACAGGAACACCCGACAGAGCACTTACGATAGCAGTCACCATAGTCACACCTGCAGAGGGACCGTCCTTGGGAATAGCGCCCTCGGGGAAGTGAATGTGTATATCCTTGTCCTTGTAGAAATCCTTGTCTATTCCGTGCTCGTCTGCAATAGTTCTTACGTAGGAGTGCGCAATCTTTGCCGACTCCTTCATTACGTCGCCGAGCGAGCCTGTCAGCTCGATTTTACCCGTGCCGTCCATTACGGCAACCTCAACCTTTAAGAGATCTCCGCCAGCCTGCGTGTATGCAAGACCGTTTACTATTCCAACAGGATTCTTTTCCTCAAGCCTTTCGGGAATAACCTTGATTTTACCGAGGAACTCCGAGAGGTTCTTTTCGGTGATTCTCACCGACTTCGCCTTACCCTCGGCGATTTTCTTCGCGCTCTTACGAATAAGCGACGCTATCTCACGCTCAAGATTACGCACTCCCGCCTCTCTCGTATATCCCTTGATAAGCGTGCGAATACCCTCATCGCTTATCTTAAACATACGCGAATTCATGCCGTTACGCTTCATCTGCTTAGGAATAAGGTGGTTTTTTGCGATATTCAGCTTCTCCGTATCAGTATAGGTCGACAGTTCAATGACCTCCATTCTGTCAAGCAGAGGAGAGGGAATTCCCTCGTAGCTGTTCGCCGTCGCGATAAAGAGCGCGTCCGAGAGGTCAATAGGAATCTCCATAAAGTTATCCCTGAACGCCTTGTTCTGCTCGGGGTCGAGTACCTCAAGCAGTGCCGAGGTGGGATCGCCTCTGAAGTTAGAGGACATCTTGTCTATCTCGTCGAGAACGATAACAGGGTTCTCTGCTTTAGCGTTAATAATTGCCGTCACTATACGACCGGGCATAGCACCGACGTAGGTCTTTCTGTGACCGCGAATCTCGGCCTCGTCGTGCATACCGCCGAGCGACACACGCGCATATTTACGTCCGAGCGCACGCGCAACCGAAGCCGCAACCGAGGTCTTACCAACACCGGGAGGGCCGACAAGGCAGATAATCTGATTCTTGACGTCCGGGCTGAACTGCTTGACAGCCACGAATTCAAGAATTCTCTCCTTAACCTTCGTAAGACCGTCGTGGTCTGCGTCGAGTATCTCGCGCGCGTTCTCAACGGTCACCGCCTCGCTCGTCTTTATACCGAACGGATAGTCAAGGCAGGTGTCAAGATAAGCGCGGATAACCGTGCTTTCCGCCGCGCCGAAGGGAGTCTTTGCGAGCTTTCCCAGCTCCTTATAGAGCTTTTCCTTGATTTCCTCGGGCATCTTCGCCTTGGCAATCTTCTCGTCGTACTCCTTCAGCTCGTCGTCCTCCTCGTACTCGCCAAGCTCGGACTGCAGAGCCTTTATCTGCTCGCGCATGAAGTAGTCCTTCTGATTCTTGTCTATCTTCTCGCGAACCTGAATTTGTATATCGTGCTCGCATTTGAGAAGCATAAACTCCTCCTCAAGCGCAACCAGCATTTTTTCAAGCCTCGTCTTGACGGTCAACGCCTCAAGCACCGACTGCTTGTTCTTATAATCGATGATAGCCGACGATGCCACGAAATCCGCAAAGTAAGCAGGGGAGGAAATAGCCTCCGCAGCCATACGCATCTCCTCGTCGAATGTGGGGTGTAATCCGCGAAGCTCTGCGAGCAGCTGCTTTGCCTCCATTATCAGCGCGTCGCACTGCGTCGAGGGCTTGAAGCTCTGCTTTTCCTCCTTGGTCGTCAGCGCAGCCGTGAGATAGCCCGACTCCATAGTCACCGAGCTTATCTTCGCGCGCGATATTCCCTCGAAGATGACCGAGAGATTGCCGTGAGGATTCTTTACCACGTGCTTTATTTCTGCAACGACGCCCATCTTGTAGAGGTCGTCACCGTCGGGCTCCTCGGTAGCAATATCCTTCTGCGTCACGAGCAGCACTCTTGCGTCGTGCATAGTCGCAGCAGCAGTAAACGCCTTGAGCGACATGGGTCGCATAATCTCAATGCTGAGCTGCACGGCAGGGAACGCCACAAGACCGCGAAGTGCGATAAGCGGCAGTCTCATTTCTTCATATATATCAATCTTTTCCGACATTTTTTAGTACCTTTCTGACATTTGCGCATATAAAATCAGTTTATTATATCACAAACCAAAAGAAAAGTCCATACCTTTAATAAATTTAACAAAATATTAAATTAAAATATTAAGATGCTTAAACAATTCGAAAAAACTTGACAATATAACCATATTGTGCTAAAATGTATTTGCGAAACAATTTCATAAAATCCACTCGATGGGGGTACTATACCTATTTGTGCCCCCTACCTTTTCCATCGAGTGATGAGAAATTGTTTCGCAGCAATGGTGGGGTGTATTTTTAGGAGTGCGTCCTGCTTTGCGGGACGCATTTTTTGATTTATAAATGGAGGTGTGTTATGCAGAAAATTTTAGCGTTGGTATTATGTGTATTTACTTTATTTGCTTTGTCCTCTTGCGCCACTCCTATCTATCCCGGATTGCCCAATATAAGCGAAGATCCGATGAAGGGCATTGAAATCTACTGCTGGCAAGACGGCGGCGAATGGAAATGTGGCGGCACAGTCGGCACGAACAGACAAAAGTTCGATGAAGAAATACGCTCTTTGCAGGTTGTAAAAATCTCAGAAATGAAAGAAATTTTAAGGCAGAAAGGTTTGTCCGGCTGCTTTTCGGTTATTCTCGTTGACCTCTCGGGCGACGAGGTGATGTATCTTACAGGCGAGGAATATGATGCCCAAAGGGCTTATCTTATGCTGGCACTGGGAGCAGAGAGGTGAAACTTATGGATAGAACAAGACTTATAATTGCACTTGTTATTGTCGGAGCTATAGTATTAGCTTCTATGGGTATGTTGATCGTATCTGTGGTTAACGGATATGACTATCAGAATAATTCGCGAATTTTTGAAGAGCTTTCCGATCTGGATTTTCTCGACGAATATGCAACCGAGGATAGCATAACCGACGGTAGAGTAGAAGCGGAATCGGTTTCTAAATCCAAAGCCGTAAGGATAAATTACAACGGAAACGAAATTGATATTTTCGCCTATACCTTTATAGATACCGAATCCTGTATTGAGTATGCTAACAAAGTTAGCGGCAACAACTATAAAAACAGCTATGACAGCGGTGAAATAAGCAGATATTATTACAAGCATACGTCATTTCTCAACATTTTCCAAACAGAAGAATTACTCGTATTCAGTAACGAAAATGCCTACGTAATAAAGTCAAAAATTCCCGAAAAGGAATTCAATGAATTTATGGAATACTTTATGACCAATCTGCCCCTTGCCGTTGAAATTGCTTATTAACTATAAGGAGGAAAAACGAATGAAAAAGCTATTAGTTTTCGCTATTGTCATCGTAATGATATTTTCATTGACCTCTTGTGGCGTAGTTGAGTGGCTCATAGGACTCAAAGCTGATAGAACATACACCATTCATTTCAACGCTAACGGTGGCGAGGGTGAAATGGATGATTATCTCGTTGAGTCGGGTGATGACGGTTGGCTTCCAAAATGCACTTTTACTAAAGAAGGATATGAGTGCGTTTCGTGGGGACTTGATTCTGAAGGAAAGAAATATGCGACTCAAATAGATAATCTAACCTTCAATCTCCCTTCAAGTGTGAAAAACGGTGATACCGTCGAGCTTTATGCTATTTGGACGACGCCGGGGTTTTCTTTCCAATTAGAAACAATGGGATTTTTCGGGCATTGGCGTATAACCGATTATGAAGGAAATGCAAGTCAGGTTATAATTCCTGCTTGGTATGAAGGCTTTGCTCAAGGAGCATACGGAAGCTGTCACGTTAATACGATTGCAAACAAATTATTTATGGGTCACACGGAAATAGAATCTGTAAAAAACATTCCGGTTAGTTATTTATCTGACGATTTGTTTAACGGTTGTACTTCACTTAAAACTATCGAAATGAAAAGCGGCGAAAGTGTTTATGATATTAGCGACCGAACCTTCTATAATTGCATAAGTTTACAGGGCATTGAATTGACTGCAAATCTTGATACTATCGGCGATGAAGCTTTTTATATGTGTACCTCAATCGAAAAACTGGTAATACCTGCGTATCTTGAAGAGTTGGGAGATAACGTGTTTTTCGGTTGGACGGAAGATCAAGTGATTGAGTTTACAAGATATTCTGAAAATCCGTTTGGAGAAGAAGCCTTTAATGGTTGTAATGCGACAATTATTTGGTCAGGAGAACAAACCACAGGAGGTAAAAAATGAAGAAGTTATTAGCTTTATGCTTGACTGTAGTTTTATGCTTGTGTTGTCTTGCATCGTGCGGTATTTCATATAGTAAAAATGAGTTTTTCTCGGAAGATTTTTTAACTCAAAACAAGCTCTCGGATATGCCCATTCCACCACACTTGGATGCTTCTGTTTATGGTTCCAATAGTTTATTGGGTAACATCT
>CAYXAC010000019.1:0-11930 GCA_964463025.1 uncultured Ruminococcus sp. | reverse complement strand
TAGCGTAAACGAAATTGGTGAAGGCGCTTTTAGAGGTTGTAAAAAGCTTGTAAGCATAGTCATACATAATGGCGTAACTTCTATCAACAACGATGTATTTTCTTATTGCGCTGCTCTCACAAGCGTAGTAATTCCCGATAATATATTCGAGATCGGTAATTCTGCATTTGATGAGTGTAAATCTCTTACCAATATAAAAATTTCAGATAGTGTAACCGCTATCGGAAAGGAGGCGTTCTCCAATTGCACATCTCTTGAAAGTATCACGATTCCCGACGGTGTAACAACGATTGACGAGGGTGCGTTTGCTGGGTGCGCGGAGCTTAAATCCGTATATATAAATAACATTGAGGCTTGGCTTGGTATAGAGTTTGCCAATGCGAGAGCAAATCCTCTTTGTAATAAAAGCGACTTGTATATAAAAGATCAATTAGTAACAGAGCTTGTAGTTCCCGACGACATTACCGTTATTAACGATTATGCGTTTTACGGTTGCACTTCCTTCGTCAATGTAGCGATTCCTTCTGGTATAAGCGCTATCGGTGTCTCTGCTTTTGCATCTTGTTCCTCTCTGGTCGGTGTTGATCTCCCTGATAGCATAACCGCGATTTCCGCTTCAACGTTCGCCGGTTGTTCATCTCTTGCAAGCATAGAGATCCCAGCCAGCGTAACCGAAATTGGCGATTCAACATTCGCCAGTTGCTCATCTCTTGGAAGCATAGTGATTTCCGTCGGTGTAACATCGATTGGAAATTCTGCGTTTTACGGTTGCACAGCTCTTACGGGCATAGAGCTTCCCGAGAGCATAACCTCGATTGGCGCCTCAGCGTTTAAGAATTGCACCGCTATTACTGATATAGCAATTCCCGACAGTATAAATAAGATTAGTGACAGTCTGTTTTACGGTTGCACAGCTCTCAAAAGCGTAGAGCTTACAGCATCTGTAATCAATATTGCCAGATATGCGTTTTATGAGTGCAAATCTCTTATCAGTATTGAGATTCCCGATAGTGTAACAACAATTGGCGAGTGGGCATTTGGCAAATGCGAGGCTTTGGTCAGCATAGAGATCCCCGACAGTATTACGACAATTCCCGCATCTATGTTTAACCAGTGTATATCTCTTTCCAAGGTGACGATTCCTTCTGGTGTTAAACAAATTGGCGGATATGCGTTTTATGAGTGCAAATCTCTTATCAGTATTGAGATTCCCGATAGTGTAACAACAATTGGCGAGTGGGCATTTGGCAAATGCGAGGCTTTGGTCAGCATAGAGATCCCCGACAGTATTACGACAATTCCCGCATCTATGTTTAACCAGTGTATATCTCTTTCCAAGGTGACGATTCCTTCTGGTGTTAAACAAATTGGCGGATATGCATTCTTCTATTGCATATCTCTTACCGAGGTAGCGCTTCCTGCTAAAGTAACCTCCATCGGCGAGCGCGCTTTCTGTGGTTGCACATCGCTTAAAAGTGTCGTAATTCTTTATAAAACAATTTCTTTTGGAAGTAATGCTTTTGTGGGATGCAGCGCTCTTAGTGATGTATATTACGTCGGAAGCGAAGTAAATTGGGCGTCACTCAGCAAAAACGGCAGTAATGCGGAGCTTGGAAAAGCCACCATTCATTACAATCACATTTTTGAGGAATAAAGTAAATTCGAAATTTGAAATTCGGAATTCGAAATTAGCGGAGAGATTCGGCTCTCCGCTTTTTTATATGCGCACGAAAATTTTTCAAAACTATTTACTTTTCAAAATATTTATGATATAATTCATGTGACGTTAATTTTTTTGAAAATTAACCGTGCTGCCTGATGGCATCACGTCGAAAATCAAGGATTTTCGCACATTTCTTGAAATATAGTCGTTCGCGCTTGCTGGCAAGCCGACAGACGCGAACATCGTATATTATAATTATTGAGACATGCAATTTAGCAAAAGAAAGGCAATGCAAGTATGAAATGTCCCGTATGTAGCTGCCGCGATACGCGAGTGCTTGACTCCCGTCCTGTTGATGACGGTGCGAGCATAAAGCGCCGCCGCGAGTGCCCCGTGTGTGCAAGAAGATTTACCACCTACGAGGTTGTTGATACCGTGCCGATAGCTGTTATCAAGCGCGACGGGCACAGCGAGTTTTTTGATAAGCATAAGCTGATGCGAGGTATTCAGATTGCCTGCCAGAAGCGACCTGTAAACGCAGAGGGAATTGCAACCTCTATTGAGCAGGAGCTGATGAACTCTATCGTCACCGAGATTAGCTCGAAGGACATTGGCGAGATGGTGCTTGCGCGCCTCAAGGAATGCGACATCGTTGCATACATACGCTTTGCCTCGATTTACAGAGAGTTTAAGGATGTTGACTCGTTTATGCAAGAGCTGCACAGCCTTTCAGATCGACAGGGAAATATGAAAGCAGAGGACGATAAATGATTAAGAGTATGACCGCCTTCGGCAGAGCAAAGCGCTCTGGCGAGAGCAAGGATATAACGATAGAAATCAAGAGCGTGAACTCACGCTTCTTCGACTGCAACGTCAAGCTCCCGAGAGCCTACATTTTCCTCGAGGAGCGCATCAAGGAGCATATCAGAAAGAATGCGGTATCCAGAGCGAAGGTTGACGTTTTCGTAACCGTGGACAATCACACCTCGGGGCTCGGCAACGTGGGACTCGACTCTGCGTATCTTGAGAGCTATCTCTCTGCACTTTACCGCCTGCGCGACGAGTTCGGACTCCGTGACGATATCAGTGTAATGAGCGTTGCGAGAAACCAGGAGATCTTCACCTACGACAAGGCAGAGGAGGACCTCGAGGCAGAGTGGGAGATTTTTCGTTCGGTGCTTGACGAGGCTATCTCGGGTTATAATGAAATGCGTGAGCGCGAGGGCGCAAAGGCAGAGAGTGACATCAAGGCGAAGATTGAGCTTGTAAGAGCCTATGCCAACGAGGTGGAGGAGATTTCCAAGTCCGACATCGTTGGCTACAAGGATAAGCTGGAGGCTAAAATCCGCCAGGCGCTTGAAGATGCAAAGGTCACTCCCGACGAGAACAGACTGCTCACCGAGTGCGCTATCTGGGCGGACAAAATTGCTATCGACGAGGAGCTTGTCAGACTTCGCTCGCACTTCGGCGCGTTCTACGATATAGCGGCGTCGAAGGAGCCTTCTGGAAGAAAGCTCGACTTTCTTATGCAGGAGCTCAACCGTGAAACCAACACGATAGGCTCGAAGGCGAATAACGCAAGGATTGCCCGCATAGTTGTGAATATGAAGGGTGAGCTGGAGAAGATAAGAGAGCAAGTCCAAAATATTGAGTAAATTTTGGCGAACTGCGGCAGAGTTTTCCGGCTTGACGTAGCTTACTACGCCTGTCGCCGCAAAATCTTTGCATTTCATCCAAAATTTCTCTCAATATAAAAGCACGATAAAAATATAAACAGAGGTTTATTATGAAATTTATAAACATCGGTTTTGGAAATATGGTATCTGCGGGCAGAATAGTTGCTATCGCATCACCCGATTCCGAGCCTATCAAGAGGCTTGTCAGAGATGCAAAGGAGGAGGGCAGAGTGATCGACGTTTCCTGCGGCAGACGCACAAGAGCCGTCATTATCACCGATTCCGAGCACGTTATCCTCTCGGCTATTCAGACCGAAACTATCACCAACCGTCTTTCCGACGAGGACGATACCGCTGACGACAGCGCAATAGAAGAATAATTTTTGATAGCCGTAAAAACGGCAGAATGGAGTATAGAAAAATGATTTATCCTACCGCAAAACAGCTTGCAGGCGACGAGTTCAACCGTTACGAGCTTGTAATCGGCGTTGCAAAGTGCGCTCGCATCGTTACCGACGAGTACATCGAGATGAGAGCAAAGGCTCAGAAGATGATTGACAATCACGAAACCGAGAAGCCCCTTGCGGCTCTTATTGATCCCGAGTACAAGGATCAGAAGGCTGTAAAGATTGCTATTGCAAAGCTTCAGTCGGGCAGATTTAAGCTCAAGCATCCCGAGAAATAATCGGTAAATTAAAATAATTCCAAAAGAGGTGGCTATATGTTTTGTGAAGTATATCTTTTCGATGCTCCGTATCATATAGACCGCCCTTTTGACTATTTGTGCGACGAGTCGGTTACTGTCGGCTCTATCGTCAGAGTGCCGTTCGGCAGGGCAAATAAGCTGCGCAACGCAGTCGTCACTCGCGTCAAGGGAAGCGCAGACGGCGTGGGTATCAAGTCGGTGCATACCGTATTTGACTGCCGTTATTCCTTTAGCGAGGAGATGCTCGGGCTGTGTCTGTTTTTGAAGGAGCACACGCTATGCACCTTTGGCGAGGCGGCTAAATGTCTGATACCGCAGGGCGCGCTCTCCGAAACACCGAATATTAAGGTCAAAAAGACCTGCGTTCTTACGCTTTCCGGCGAGGAAGCAAATGCGCTTCTCTCTGTCACGGGCAGAGCAGGTGTCAGGAGCGAGGGACAGAGGAGTATTATTAAATATCTTCTCGGCATCGGCACGGCAGACATCGAGCTTATCAGAGAGATTCCGCACGTAACAAGCGCCAATATAACCGCGCTTCGCGACAAGGGGATAATTAAGATTCTGGAGTCGGAGACTATCCGCAATCCGTATGCGGAATATGCACGTGTGCGTGACAACTCGCCCATAGTGCTCTCCGATGCGCAGAGCAGGGCTTACAGCACCATAGAGGCAGAGCTGCGGTCTGACGAAGCTCGTGCCGTGCTTCTTTTCGGCATAACCGGAAGTGGCAAGACCAAGGTGATTATGCGCGCAATTGACGAGGTGCTCTCGGAGGGCAAGAACGTTATAATGCTGGTGCCCGAAATCTCGCTGACACCTCAGACGGTAAACATTTTTTGCCGTCGTTACGGTGAGCGAGTGGCGGTGGTGCATTCCTCGCTCTCGCAGGGTGAGCGGCTTGACGCATGGCGCAGAATCAAGCGTGGCGAGGTTGACCTCGTCATAGGCACGCGCTCAGCGATTTTCGCACCGCTTGACAATATTGGAATGATAGTCATTGACGAGGAGCACGAGCATACCTATAAGTCGGAGTCCGACCCGAAGTACCATGCGCGCGACGTTGCGGCATACAGATGCGGCAAAAATAAGGCGCTTATGCTTCTTGCCTCGGCAACGCCCTCGCTCGAGAGCTTCCATAAGGCGAAATCGGGTGTATACACCCTCGTTCCTCTGCGTGAAAGGTACGGCGGAGTCAGGCTTCCCGACGCGGTTATTGTCGATATGCGTGAGGAGCTTCGCCTTGGCAACACCTCACCAATCAGCGACAGACTTCTCAAGTCCTTGAATCAAGTCTACGAAGACGACAAGCAGGCAATCATATTCCTCAACCGCCGCGGCTATTCATCGCAGATCAGCTGCAAGGAGTGCGGTGACGTTATGAGTTGTCCGCGCTGCTCGGTATCGCTCACTTACCACACGAACGCGGATGGCGGCAGACTGCTTTGCCATATGTGCGGCTACAGCGAGCGAGTACCGAAAAGATGTCCGTCCTGCGACGGCGAGAGCCTTTCCTTCCTCGGCTATGGCACGCAGAAGCTCGAGAGTGAACTTAACAAATACGCGCCCGATATGACGGTTATGCGTATGGATGCCGACACCACATCGGGCAAGCTGTCCTACGACAGAATGCTCGAGGATTTTAGAGAGGGACGCTCGGATATACTCCTCGGCACGCAGATGGTTGCCAAGGGACACGATTTTCCGAGAGTTACGCTCGTTGGCGTTGCGCTTGCAGACACCTCGCTATACGTCAGCGATTTTCGTGCCGCAGAGCGTACCTTCTCGCTGCTCACGCAGGTTATCGGCAGAGCAGGCAGGGCAGGAGACGAGGGACTTGCGGTGATACAGACCTACGCACCGAAAAACGAGGTAATCAGACTCGCCTGCGAGCAGGACTTTGAGAAATTCTATGAGGGCGAGATAGCGCTCCGCCGTGAGCTTTCATACCCCCCGTTTTGTGACATAGTGGAGCTTACGCTCACCTCTGACGACGAGGGCGAGCTCTTCCGTGAGTCGAAGCGGCTCTCGGATACAATGCTTGAGAAACTACAGGGCGAGTACGGCAAGCAGCCTTTCATAGTCTTTGGTCCCTTTGAGGCGCAGGTATATAAGTTAAACGAAAAATACAGAATGAGAATGGTGGTCAAGTGCAAGCTAAACAAGATCTCGCGCTCATTCTTCCACGAGCTTCTTCTCGAGTTTTCTTTGGCTCGCAGAGTGACGCTCTCAATAGATTTTAATGCATAAGGCAGGTTAAAAATATGGCAATTCTTAAAATAGTAAAATTCGGTGACCCCATGCTCCGCAAGGTGTCAAGGCCGGTTGATGAAATTACTCCGAGAATACAGACTCTCATTGACGATATGATAGAAACTATGCGTCTGTCAAACGGCTGCGGACTTGCGGCTGTGCAGGTCGGTGTGCTTCGTCGCATCGCGGTTGTCGAGGTTGAGGAGGAAAACGTTATCGTGCTTATCAACCCGAAAATTATCGCCTTTGCAGGCGAGCAGTGCGAGCAGGAGGGCTGTCTTTCCAACCCCGGTGAGTACGGCATTACCAAGCGCCCGAAGGCTGTCACCGTCAGAGCCACAGACCGCAACGGTGAGCAGTTTGAGATAACAGGACACGACCTTCTCGCAAGAGCTATATGCCACGAGTGTGACCACCTCGACGGCAAGCTTTATACCGACGTGCAGATTAGAACTACCACCGATGCAGAAGATGTAAAATAAGGCGCAAGCGAGGATTTTGCCGATATGAAAAATATAATGTTTATGGGTACGCCCGAGATTTCGGCTACCTGTCTTCGCCGCCTTATCGATGACGGTCACGGCATATCTGCCGTTGTCACTCGCGAGGACAAGCCGAGAGGCAGAGGACACGTTATGACACCCACGCTTGTCAAGACGCTGGCACTCGAGCACGGCATTCCCGTATATACACCGAAAACTCTGCGTGACGAGGAATTCGCGGCAATACTCGATGAGTATAAGCCCGAGCTTATCGTGGTCGTTGCATACGGAAAGATTCTGCCGAAATCGGTTATTGATTACCCGAAATACGGCTGTATCAATCTTCACGTTTCGCTTCTGCCGAAGTACAGAGGTGCAGCGCCAATGCAGCGAGCAATTATGGAGGGCGAAAGCGAAACGGGTGTCACGGTTATGTATATGGACGAGGGACTCGACACGGGAGATATTCTCTCGGTAGAAAAATTCCCTATTAGCCCGACCGACGACTTCGAGGCAATACACGACCGTAGCGCCGATGTAGGCGCAGGACTTCTGTCCGAGACTATAGAAAAAATAGAGAAAAACGAAACACAAAGAATCAAGCAGGACGACACTCTTGCAACCTATGCAAGCAAGGTTGAGAGGGAAGATTGCAAACTAGACTTTACATTATCTGCCAAAAAACTTGATTTTATCATCAGAGGAGTCACTCCTATCCCAGGAGCCTTTGCGTATCTTAACGGCAAAATGCTCAAGATTAATAAGGCGACTCCCATAGATAAAAAAGGCGCACCCGGTGAGGTCGTTGAGGTGTCCGACAAGGGTGACGGCTACTTCATCGTTGCCTGCGGTGAGGGGGCGCTCAAGATTAGCATCGTTATTCCCGAGGGCAAGGGCAAGATGACGGCAGGTGATTTTATCAGGGGTAGAAAAATTGCCTTTGGCGATATTTTAGAGTAAAAAAGAAAGGAGCGAGAAATGAATATCAGACAGATTGTACTCCGTATTCTAGACGAGTACGAGGCGGGCGGAAAGTATATAAATCTCTCGCTCGCATCACATACGACCGACAACCTATCCCGCGAGGAGAGGGGACAGCTTACGGCACTTCTCTACACCTCCGTCGAGCGCAAGCTGACTTACGACTATTATATAAATGCGCTTGCAGGTCGCTCGCCCGATAAGATAGATATGCATACGAGGAATATTCTCCGTCTTGGCTTCTGTCAGCTGCTCGATATGACCAGCGTGCCCGAGTTTGCGGCAGTCAACGAGAGCGTCAAGCTCGCTCGCTCAAAGGGCGAGGGCGCATTTGTCAACGGCATACTTCGCCGCGCGGCAAGAGAGCGTGACTTTCTTCCGATGCCCCCCGAGGAGAAGAATTACAAGCGCTATCTTTCGGTCAAGCACTCATTTCCCCTCGCGGTAGTCAAGCATTTTGACTCGCTCTACGGCAGGGAAGCGACAGAGAAGATACTCGAATTTTACAATAACGAAAAATATACCGACGTCACGGTGAATACCGTAAAAATTTCGGTAGACGAATACAGAAAATCCCTTGAAAAATCAGGGATTTCAGCCACTGCATCACCCGACGTGCCGCACTCTTTGCGTATTGACGCATCGGTCAATCCCGAGAGGCTTCCCGGCTTTGCCGAGGGACACTTTTTCGTGCAGGACAGAGCATCTGCCGTGTCCTCTATGGCGCTCTCCCCGATTAAAAACGGGGTGACCATTGACGTCTGCTCCGCCCCCGGCGGCAAGAGCTTTGCGGCAGCGATTCTTTCGGGCGACAGCGGCAAAATTTACTCATTCGACCTTCGCGAGTCGAAGCTCTCGCTCATTGAGTCGGGCGCAGACCGCCTAGGTCTTTCCTCTATTTCGGTTGACGAGCGCGACGCGCTTACACCCGACGAGAGCCTTATCGGCACAGCCGACAGAGTTATCTGCGACGTGCCCTGCTCGGGACTTGGCGTGCTTGGCAAGAAGCCGGATTTGCGCTACAAGGACACCTCGGTCCTTACCGAGCTGCCGCCCCTTCAGCTCGATATTCTCACAGCCTCGGCGCGCTATCTCAAGGTTGGCGGCGAGCTGCTTTACTCGACTTGTACGCTGAACCCTGCCGAAAATGAGCAGGTGGTGGCAAGATTCCTTGCAGAAAATCCCGATTTCGAGCCCTGCGACTTCACCGTAGGCTCGCTTAAATCGACAGACGAAATGCTCTATATGCTCCCGCATATTCACTCGACCGACGGCTTCTTTATGGCCAAAATAATTAAAAAGCAGTAAAATTATGGAAAAAATAGATGTATATTCAATGCTCCCCGAGGAGCTTGCGGAATATTTTCAGGCGCTTGGTGAGCCGAAATTCCGCGCAAAGCAGGTATTCCCAAGGCTGCATAGGGGCGAGAGAATAAATGAAATAACCAATCTCCCAAAGGCGCTTCGTGAAAGACTATCAACAGAAACGCTCGATGCGCTTCCTTACGTCGAGGAGAAGCTCGTATCGAAAATTGACGGCACCGTCAAGTACCTTTTCAGGCTTCACGACGACGCTTGCATTGAGAGCGTTTTTATGCGCTACAAGCACGGCAACACACTCTGCATCTCGAGTCAGGTCGGCTGCCGAATGGGCTGTAAGTTCTGCGCCTCGACAATAGGCGGCAGAGTGCGCGACCTTCTTCCCTCCGAGCTTCTCGGTCAGATTCTCACCGCCCAGCGCGACTCGGGCGAGCGCATCTCAAATATCGTAATGATGGGCATTGGCGAGCCGCTTGACAACTTCGACAACGTGGTTAAATTCCTTCGCCTTGTCAACCACCCCGATGGCGTGAACATTGGCTACCGCCACATCTCGCTCTCCACCTGCGGTGTCGTTTCGGGTATCGAAAGACTTGCCGAGGTTGATATTCCAATCACGCTCTCCATCTCGCTCCACGCGGCAAACGACGCCCGTCGCTCGGAAATTATGCCGATAAACAATAAGTGGAACATAGACGCGCTTCTTTCCGCCTGCGTTTCCTACTACAAGGTCACGGGCAGGCGCATTTCCTTTGAATACACCCTGATTTCAGGCAAAAACGACAGCGTAGCCGATGCCGAGGAGCTTGCCGAGCTTCTGATAAACGCATTCAAGGGCACAGGCGCGCCTATACACGTCAACCTTATTCGTGTCAACGAGGTTAAGGAAACAGGCTTCAAAAAGGGAAGTACCGAGTCGGTGAGCACCTTTGCGAAAACGCTTGAGCAGCACGGCGTAACCGCAACGGTAAGGCGCAAGCTCGGCAGCGACGTTAATGCCGCCTGCGGTCAGCTCCGTCGCTCCAATATGCTAAAAAAAGATGAGGTAAAATCTTGATTACAGAAAAATGCGGCAAGGTCGTAAAGGGCCTTGGCGGACTCTATGAGATAAGAATAAACGAGGGCGGGGAAATCTCACGCCTCTCTTGTCGCGCCAAGGGCAACCTCAAGCGTGACGAGGAAAAGCTGCTCGTCGGTGACGATGTGACGGTAACGCTCAATGACTCTACGCCAGACGGCGTTGTGATTTCGTCTATCAACGAACGTCGCAATTCGCTTATCCGTCCCCCGCTTGCCAACCTTGATTATCTTTTTATCGTTTTCGCAGCGGCAAAGCCCTCGCCCGTCATTGAAACGGTGGACAAGCTCATAGCCATAGCTGTGCATAACGGAATTACTCCCGTAATCGTTATCACCAAGTCCGACCTGCAAGGTGAGGCAGCCGAGGAATACGCCGCAATATACAATCTCGCAGGATTTCCAACCTTTATTACCTCATCCGAGGAGAAAAGCGGCATTGAGCAGCTTTCCTTATATATAAATAATGAAGTTAAAAACGGCAGAACAGCCGCCTTCGCAGGCGCGTCGGGAGTCGGCAAATCGACTCTTATGAACACGCTTTTCCCGAATCTCGCGCTTGCAACAGCCGAGATTTCGCGCAAAATTGAGCGCGGCAGGCACACCACAAGGCACGTCGAGATTTTCGACATTGAGAATACCGCCGACACCGGACTCCTTGCCGACACCCCCGGCTTCTCGCTCATAGATTTCGCGAGATTCGATTTCTTCTCGCTCGACGAGCTTATCCCCACCTTCCCCGAGCTTCTGCCCTACGTCGGCAAATGCCGCTACGCAGACTGCGCCCACGTCGGTGAGGGCGAGGACGAATGCACGGTTGCCAAAGCGGCAAAGGAAGGCAAAATTGCCCCCACGCGTCTAGAGTCCTATCGCTCGATTTACAGAGTCTTAAAGGATAAAACAAGCTATTAAAAAAACGATGTTGAGTATTATGCCCAACATCGTTTTTTTCTTCAATCAAAAATCTATTTACCATTTTTGAAAAAATATTGAATTTGGTAAAAATATGTGATATGTGAGGATTGGTTACTTAAATACTATAAGCTGAATATTGGGATTGAGTGACTTAAAGCGAATGTTATTTATGTCATCGTATTTTGACCATTGACGACAAAACAGAACGTCTGCGCCTCGGATAATATTGTCATCACGATTATCGGCAGCGTTCTCCACGTCCTCGTATGCAATTTCAGGGTCAAAAGAGAAGATACCAACCCCTCTTCCACCGTCACAATCATAAGCCAGCTTGTCGTTTGATAAAAGGATAGTGAAGAAAACCGATGGATAATGCGGAGATAACTCGCGGAAGAGTCTATAAATCATACCCGTGTCATCACCACCGGCTAAAACTAAAGTTACTTTATGATTTTCAAGATATTCTAAAAGCACTCCTTTAACCTTTGGGTACAATTCATCGGGAAAATCCTCGGTTCTTAGGATAACAATATTTAGTCCTTTTTTATCCCCGTAAATTATTGGCATAAAACATCTCCTTTATGGTCAATGTAATGATAATAATATTATACCCAATATCTTGGTAATTGTCAAGTGTGTGAGCACAAGTTATACGTAATAGGGTGATATTTTTATGATTTCTTATGAACCTTTATATAAAACTATGAAGGCAAAGGGAGTAACTACCTATACTCTTATTAGCAAGTATAATTTGAGTCGCGGTCTGCTTGACCGACTAAAGCATAACCGACCAATAAACACGGTTACGCTAAATGATATAAGCAAAATACTAGATTGTGGCGATGCGGATATAATCGTGT